>DATMLR010000234.1:0-7723 GCA_035570015.1 Puia sp. | reverse complement strand
TTACAGGAAAGCATTCAGCGCGTCAGGGGGGCGGGATTATGTTCCAATCAGTAACGATCGTCGGCGTCGGGCTGATCGGCGGCAGCTTTAGTCTGGCTCTGAAGGACAGGGGGCTTGTCCGAAACGTGATCGGCGTAAGCCGGACCGACGGAACCCTGGAAAAAGCGCGGGAGCTTGGGTTGATCGATGAGGCCCTGCCGTTGGTGGAAGCGGTCAAAAAGAGCGACCTGATCTATGTAGCGATCCCGGTGGATGTTACGGTGCCGGTGATGGGTCAGATCATGGATGTGATCACGGAGAGACAGATCGTAGCGGATGCGGGGTCGACCAAAAAAGCGCTTTGTGAAAGTCTCGACGGGCATCCGATGCGGAAAAGGTTCGTGGCTACCCATCCCATGTGGGGGACGGAGTACAGCGGGCCGGAAGCGGCGGTCCATCAGGCTTTCGTGGGGCGCACCTGTGTAATCTGCGAGAAGGAGAAGAGCGATGCGGATGCGGTCAGGGTCATGGAGGACGTGTACCGGCAACTTGGGATGCAACTGGTGGATATGGATGCTGACAGTCATGACATGCATGCTGCCTATATCAGCCATATTTCGCACATCACTTCGTTTGCGCTGGCCAATACGGTCCTGGAAAAAGAGAAGGAGGAGGAAGCCATTTTTGATCTGGCCGGCGGTGGCTTCGAGAGCACGGTACGGCTGGCTAAAAGTAATCCGTCGATGTGGCTGCCTATCTTTTCACAGAACCGGGAACATGTGCTGGATGTGTTGAACGAGCATATCGCGCAGCTAAGGAAGTTCAAAAGCTGCCTGGAGAAGGAAAACTATGATTATTTGCGGGAATTGATGGAGAACGCGAACAAGATCAGGAGGATCATTAAATAGGGCGAAAGGCTTATTAATCGTACCTTTGCGCAAATTTTAGACATTATATGACGACATTCGAAGAGTTGGGGTTAGATGCAAGGCTGGTGCAGGCGACTAATGCGTTGGGATTCAAGCATCCGACCCCAATTCAGGAGCAGGCCATTCCTGTATTATTGAGCGGGACGAAGGATCTGGTCGGGCTGGCGCAGACGGGTACGGGGAAGACGGCGGCGTTCGGATTGCCGCTGCTTCAGCTGGCGGATGCCGCACAGCGATATCCGCAGGCGTTGGTAGTTTGTCCTACCCGCGAATTGTGCATCCAGATCGTAAATGAAGTGGAGCTGTTCAAGAAGTTTATGCCGGGGATGCATGTGGTAGCGGTTTATGGCGGGGCGTCGATCGGCATGCAAATCCGGGATATCCGGAAGGGGGTGCAGATTGTAGTTGCGACGCCCGGCCGGCTGATCGACCTGATTGAAAGAAAGGCCATCAACCTGGAGCAGATCAGATATGTGGTACTGGATGAGGCGGATGAAATGTTGAATATGGGTTTCCAGGATGATATCGAATTCATCCTGCAGAATACGCCACAGCGGGAGGCAACATGGTTATTCAGCGCGACGATGCCGGCGGAAATCCGCCGGGTGAGCAAGAAGTATATGAACTCGCCGAAGGAGATCACGGTTGGGACGGTAAATACGGCCAATAAGAATATCGATCATCAGTACTTTGTGACGGCGGCGCATTCCCGGTATGAGACGCTCAAGCGGCTGATCGATTTCAACCCGGGTATCTATGGCCTCATTTTTACGCGAACGAAGGCGGATGCCCAGGAGATTGCCGAGAAGCTGACGCGGGAGGGCTATGATATCGATGCGCTGCATGGGGATCTGAACCAGCAGCAGCGGGACAGGGTAATGGGAGAGTTCAGGGAAAAGACCTTACAGCTGTTGATAGCTACGGATGTGGCCGCAAGGGGAATTGACGTAAAGGAGATCACGCATGTGATCAATTATGAGTTGCCGGACGACCTCGAAGTGTACACGCATCGAAGCGGTCGTACGGGTAGGGCAGGCAGTACGGGTATAGCGTTGTCCATTGTGCATAGCCGGGAGATCGGAAAGGTGAAGCAGATCGAGCGGATGGTACAGGCGCCGTTCCACAAGATGGAGATCCCGAGCGGCAAGGATGTATGCCGGAAGCAGTTCTTCCACTTCATGGACCGGTTGTTGCAGGCGGATATCAGTCACGGGGATTATGAGACCTATGTCCCGATGCTGGCGGAGAAATTTGCCGATGTCAGTAAAGAAGAAGTATTGAAGCGGGTCGCAGCGATGGAATTCGATCGGTTCCTGAAATATTATGAGAATGCGGAGGATCTGAATGCCCGGGAGCGGGTACGGGAGTATGGGGGGCGTGAGGTTCGCGGCGGCGACCGGAAAGATCCAGGTCGGGGCGATGGCCGGGCAAGGGCGAGGACATATAGCGGTAACGGGGATTATGCGAAACTTTTTGTGAACCTGGGAACCAAGGATGGATTCTATAAGGCGAGTTTTTTGCAGTTTATTCTGGATATGAGCGATCTGCGGAAGGAGGTGCTGGGGAAGATCGATATGAAAGAGATGAACAGCTGGATCGAGGTTGACCGCGGGTCGGCGCAGCAGATGATCCGGGCGATCGACGGAAAGAAATTCAAAGGGCGGAGGATAAGGATGAATGATGCGAACAGTCGGTAGGAGTGTGCGGTTTGGGGCGCGAAATTTTCAAAAGTCAATTTTTCTTATATGGAAGCGACAGCAACAAAGAGCGCGAAAGAGATTGTTCAGGCAGCCTGGAACAAGCGCCCTCTGATCATCTCGGGTCCCTGTAGTGCAGAGACGGAAGACCAAACGGTACAAACGATCGAACGTCTCGCCAAGACCGGGAAGGTGGACATGGTGCGGGCGGGGATATGGAAGCCCCGGACGCGTCCCGGCAGTTTCGAAGGGGTCGGTACCAAGGGGCTGCCGTGGCTGCAGCGGGCCAGGCAGTTGACGGGATTGCCGGTAATGGTAGAGGTAGCAACCGCAAAGCAGGTCGAAGATGCCTTGCATTTCGATATTGACGTACTGTGGATTGGCGCCCGGACAACGGTGAACCCCTTCAGCGTGCAGGAAGTAGCGGATGCACTGCGCGGGGTCGATGTGCCGGTGCTGGTCAAGAATCCCATCAATCCCGATATCGAGTTGTGGACCGGGGCGGTCGAGCGGGTAGCCAAGGCCGGAATCAGCCAGATAGGTCTGATCCATCGCGGGTTCAGCTCTTATGGGAATACCGAATACCGGAATGCGCCCATGTGGCATCTGGCCATCGAAATGAAACGCCGTTCGCCGGGTATGATGATGATCAATGATCCAAGCCATATCAGTGGTCGCCGGGATATCCTGTTGGATGTGGCGCAAAAAGCGATCGACCTGGATATGGACGGGCTGATCATCGAAACCCATATCGATCCCGACAAGGCGTGGAGCGATGCCAAGCAGCAGATCACGCCCGAACGGCTGGCTGAACTGCTGGACAGCATCAAGTGGCGTCATGAAACGACGACCGAAAAGGAATTCCTTACTGCGCTGGAGAAATTGCGCGAGCAGATCAATCATATCGACGATGAATTGATCCAACTGCTGGGTCAGCGGATGAAAATTGCCGATCAGATCGGGGAGTACAAGAAAGCCAATAATATTACGATCCTACAGACCAATCGATGGAATTCCATTCTGGAGAAGGCATTTACCAAAGGAGAAAAGCTGAATCTTAGCAAGGAATTCATAACCAAATATTATGACGCGGTGCATATGGAGTCCATCAACCACCAGAACGAGATCATGAATTCCTAGATTGTGGTCTACCTCTTCGTTCATGTGATCTGGTGTGTGGCCCGGCGGGAAGCGCTATGTTCTGAAAGTCCCAGCGGGGTACAGGTGGTGGATTATATTGGCAAACAGGAGGAGATACACCCGTCAAAGACGCTGGAGGGCGAATTGCAGATCTTCGACAAGTTCAAAGAATTGCTGGCATGAACAAAGTACAATACAAATTTTCCGGGAAAACGACCTCCTACTATCTTAATGCAGATTTTTCTTATTTGGAGAAGTTGGTGGACAAAGATCATAGCGTGCTGGTTACGGATGAACATGTGTTCTCCGCACATCAGCGGAAGTTCGGAGATTGGAATACGATCGTAATCGAGGCGGGGGAGGAATTCAAGGTGCAGGCAACGGTCGATTCGATCATCGAGCAGCTGATCGGAATGGGCGCCGACCGCAAGACCTGGCTAATCGGGGTAGGTGGCGGTGTGGTGACGGACATCGTCGGCTATGTGGCAGCTGTCTATATGCGGGGGGTGTCGTTCGGGTTTGTCCCCAGTTCTATCCTGGCGATGGTGGATGCGAGTATCGGTGGCAAGAACGGGATCGACGTTGGGGTATATAAGAACCTCGTTGGTACGATCCGGCAGCCGGAGTTTCTTCTGTATGATTACAGCCTTCTGAAATCCTTACCAAAAGCGGAATGGGTGAATGGTTTTGCCGAGATCATCAAGCATGCGGCGATCAAAGATGCGGCGTTGTTTAAAGAACTGGAGGCGACTACCTTGTCCCGGTACCAAAAAGATAAGGCGGCGCTTGCCCGGCTGATCCGGCGCAATGCTGCGATCAAGTCAGCCGTGGTGGAAAAAGATGAGTTTGAGCAGGGGGAACGGCGTCTCTTGAATTTCGGGCATACGTTGGGGCATGCGATCGAGAACTTGTACGCGTTGCCGCATGGACATGCGGTTGCTATCGGAATGGTGGCAGCCTGTATGATCTCAGGGGAGTTTACCGGTTTCGAAGGCACGGAGCGGGTGATCGCGGTCTTGAAGAAATATGGACTGCCGACTCTGGCGACGTTTGAACCGAAAGAGGTGATGAACGTGCTTCGGATGGACAAGAAGCGGGTGAAGGATTCAATGAACTATATACTATTGAGCAAGATCGGGCAGGCGGCGGTTCGGGAAATCCCGATCTCGCAGTTGGAAAAGCTGCTACAATCCATTATAACAGCGCGATGAGTATGATAACGACCATTCAACCTTCGGGGCTTTCAGGGATGATCCTCGCGTCGGCTTCCAAGAGCTCAATGCAACGGGCTTGTGCGGCGGCTTTGCTTCGGGTGGGGGAGACGGGAATCATGCGCCCGGGACATTCGAATGACGATAAAGCTGCACTGGGGGTGATCCGGGATTTAGGTGCGGAGGTTGTGCTGATGGATGACGGGTCGATCCGCGTGCGGAGTAAAGGCGTGGTGTCCGGAGCGGCGGCGTGGCGGGCAGCGGGCGGCGTCGGATTGGAAGTGAATTGCGGTGAAAGTGGGCTGGGGTTGAGGATGTTTGCACCCATCATCGGTTTGAGTGGGGAAACGATCCGGGTAAAAGGAGAAGGTAGTCTTTTAAATCGCCCCATGGATTTCTTTGACGAAGTCTTTCCGCGACTGGGCATCCGGGTCGTATCCAATAAAGGCAGGCTGCCGCTGGAGATTCAGGGGCCGTTACGGCCGCGGGATATTGAAATCGATGGATCGTTGTCTTCGCAGTTTTTGACGGGGTTGCTGTTCGCGTATTCTGCGGCGAGGGCGAAGGAAGTAACGATCAGGGTCCGGCAACTGAAGAGCAAGCCGTATATTGATTTGACCCTGCAGGTGATGAAGCATTTTGGGTGGCATGTGGAGAACAGAGACTACGAAGAATTCTATTTTGATGGGGCGGTACGAGACCTTGGGTCGGTGGAATATACGGTGGAAGGAGATTGGAGCGGCGGGGCTTTCCTGTTAGTTGCCGGCGCGGTGGCAGGGCCCATCGTGGTGAAAGGATTGGATAGATCGTCGACACAGGCGGATAAGGCAATTCTTCAAGCGTTGTCCGATTGCGGGGCGTCGCTGGAGATGGGGGAAGAAGAAATACGGATCGGACCAGGGAGGTTACATGCCTTTCGATTCAACGCTACGGATTGCCCGGACCTTTTCCCGCCACTGGTGGCGCTTGCGGCGTATTGTGAAGGCACCAGCGTGATTAGCGGCGTGAGCCGGCTGGCGCATAAGGAAAGTAACCGCGGTTTGACGTTGCAGGAAGAATTCGGGAAGATGGGGATTAATATTGATCTGGTGGGGGATAGGATGCTGGTGCGCGGCAGCGTAGTGAGGGGTGCGCGGGTTCACAGCAGACACGATCACCGGATCGCGATGGCCTGTGCGGTGGCTGCCCTTCGCGCGGATGGGGAGATGACGATTGAAGATGCGCAGGCGATCGATAAATCGTATCCTGATTTTTATCGTGATTTACAACGATTGGATGGGAAAATTCAAACATTCGGCGTATGAATTCCTTTGGACGATTATTCCGCGTCACCATTTTCGGTGAATCCCATGGCGAGGGCGTAGGCATCAATATCGACGGCTGTCCGGCAGGGCTGCCGCTGCCCTTGGAGGATTTCCTGCCTGATCTGGAGCGGAGGAAGGGCGGTGTTCAGAAGGGAACGACGCCGCGCAAGGAGGATGACCTGCCGATATTCAGGAGTGGACTTTTTAACGGGGTGTGCACGGGCGCGCCGGTCACGATCTTGTTCGAGAACAACAATACGCGGTCAGGTGACTATGAAAAACAACGTGCGGTGCCGAGGCCGGGGCATGCTGACTTCGTGGCGCATGCGAAATTTGGCGGATTTGAAGATTATCGGGGCGGCGGGGCTTTTTCGGCGCGGTTGACGGTAGGTCTTGTTGCGGCGGGGGTGATTGCCAAAAAAATGATGGGAAAGGCCATCGAGGTCAAGGCGGATATCCTGGAGATCGGGGGTGAGACAGACCTGGAGAAGGGGCTTCAGAAGGCGATCGACGCCAAGGACTCGATCGGAGGGATCGTTGAGTGCCGGGTCAGCGGGTTGCCGGTTGGGTTGGGTGAGCCGTTCTTCGATTCGGTGGAGTCAATGCTGGCGCATGCGGCGCTGGCTATTCCGGCGGTCCGGGGAGTTGAGTTTGGGACGGGCATGGCGGCTGCAAGGATGTTTGGAAGCCAGCATAACGATGCCATCGAAGATATGACCGGGCGTACGCGGACCAATCACGCGGGTGGGGTCGTTGGCGGGTTGACGAATGGGAATGAGCTTGTGTACCGGATTGCGATAAAGCCGACGTCTTCTACCCCCAAGGAGCAACTGACGCTGAACTGGGAGACGGGCCGGCAGGAGCCATTTTCGGTCAGGGGGCGGCACGATCTGTGTGTGGCGCTGCGGGCGCCCGTCATCCTGGAGGCTATGACAGCCATTGTGTTGACGGACCTGCTCATGCTGGAACAACGGATACCGCGGATATGGACGGCAGATCGTCCTTAAATAATCAAAAAATAGCCGATTAGTGCTCAGAAATATTAACACGTTGTATTATATTGGGGGGAATATGAGATATCGAAAACGCAGCGTCCTGTTCATTTTCCCTGTTGTATTGTTGATTTTTCTGGCGGGTTGTGGAAGAGGTAGAGGGAAAGGGGAGAAGGACGGGGTGAAAACACCCGCACAGATTGGCCCGCACGTTGGAGAGGATCTGAAAAGCGTGCTGCAATATGCGGCGGATAATCACGACAAGCTGAACGATTCGACTACTCTTCTGTACCGGGCGCTGGAAGACAGCCTCTACGACAGCAATGGCTATGTTGCGATATGGAGTGGTGAGGAGCGCTGGAAGCGCCAGGCGGACTCGCTCTTATCTTTTATCGACAGCAGCAAGGAATACGGCCTTTTTCCTACGGACTATCACTACTATTCTCTCCACTTCATCCAGCGAATCTTACA
>DATMLR010000233.1:0-9754 GCA_035570015.1 Puia sp. | reverse complement strand
CCGATCCCGCTGTTGTAGCCCGCCTCATAGCTGGCCTGGCCGAAGCTGGCCAGCCCGACGATAACATCGCCGGCCGTGATCCGGTCATTGGTGACCAGCCGGTCCCTGGGCCATCGGGCGGCCATGGTCCCATTCACCGCGATCGTCCGGACCACATCGCCTACGTCTGCCGTCTCGCCGCCGAGATATCGGACGCGCACGCCAAAGCCTTCCAGCTCATCGAAAAATTCCTGTGTTCCGTTGATGATGGCAGCAAGCACATCGCCGGGGATGTTTTTCAAGCTGCGGTCGATCGTGGAAGAGAAAAGCAGGTTATCATAAATTCCGGCACAGAGCAGGTCGTCGAGGTTCATTGCGATCGCATCACGGGCGATGCCCTTCCATACCGACAAGTCGCCGGTCTCTTTCCAGTACAGGTAGGCGAGGATGCTCTTGGTGCCGGCGCCATCGGCGTGCATCACGTTGACCCAACCGGGGTCACCATTCAGATAGTCCGGATAGATCTTGCAAAAGGAATATGGATAAAGCCCCTTGTCGAGCTTTTCGGTCGCCTGATGTACTTCTTCCTTCTGGGCAGAAACGCCGCGTTGAGCGTAGAGTGACATAGTGAGCGCGAAGATACTACAATAATTCCTTTAGCTTTGCAGCCCACATGCGTATCTATTATCACATCGATGAGCTGCCGTTTTTCAACAAGGCGGTTGTTACCATCGGGAGTTTCGATGGCGTTCATACCGGTCATGCGCAGATATTGGAGCAACTCCGTGTCGAGGCGGCGAGGATCGGCGGCGAAACCGTTATCGTGACTTTCTTTCCGCATCCCCGCAAGGTCGTGCGCGGCGGTTCGGGCGATTTTCATTTACTCAATACGCTCGAAGAAAAGATCCAGCTCCTCTCGTGGCAGGGAGTGGATCATCTGGTCGTCGTCCCTTTCACCGAAGCTTTCTCCCAACTGACAGCGGAGGAATATATCGGGGAGTTCCTGCTGAAGAAATTCAGGCCGCATACGGTCATCATCGGTTACGATCACCGCTATGGCAAAGGGCGGCTGGGCGATTATCACCTGCTCGAACAGTTCAGCCAGTCAGACGGTTTTGAGCTGCAGGAGATCCCCGTCCACCTGCTGAATGCCGTCTCGGTCAGTTCGACGCGCATCCGTGAGGCGATCGGCCAGGCTGATATCGACACCGCCAACCAACTGCTGGGTTATCCCTACTTCTTCTCCGGTCAGGTTGCCGAAGGCCGGCGGCTTGGACGAACGATCGGCTTTCCAACGGCCAACCTGGAGATCGGCAATCCCGAGAAGCTGATCCCGGCTGACGGCGTTTACGCGGTAGAGGTAGCGGTGCTGGATAGTGACGGGGTATCGCTGACCGTGCCGACTGTGGTAGAGGCGCCTGCGGTCGCGCCGTGGGATGGCGTTCGATGGAAGGGGATGATGAATATCGGGATGCGGCCGACAGTCGATGGGCGTGAGCGGACTTTGGAGGTGAATATTTTTGATCTTGATGAGGACCTTTATAAGCGGGAACTGAGGGTGACGATCAGGAAATGGCTGCGCGGTGAAGTCAAATTTGGCGGGTTGGACGCGCTGAAGGATCAATTGGGAAAGGACAAAGAAAACGCGTTGGCGGCCCTTAGATCATTACCTTAACCACCAGTTCCTTTAATAAAGAAGCGTCCTCGACGCCCAAACTGCCGATGCCGATACTCTTGAGATTATAGGCGTGCAGAAGCAAGAGGCCTCCTTCAATCCCTTCATATCCGTAACTCCGGACAGCAGCCAGATAGTCCTTCACGAAGTAGGGGTTCACACCGATATTTGCCGCAACGCTTTTCTCATCGCTGCTGTTCTGACCGAAGATCATATAGGCCTTGCTGAAGAAATTGTAAAGGGAAGGCAGGATCAGTTGGATGGGAGCGGCTTTGGGGTTGCTTTCAAAATACTGGATGATCCGGATAGCCTTTACGCGGTCCTTCCGGGCAAAGGCGTCCTGCAGCTCGAAAACGTTGTATTCCTTGCTGATGCCCACATACCGCTCGATATCGTCTTCGGTGATCTGGTTGCGGCCGTCCAGGTTGACCAGCAGTTTCTGCACTTCATTGTTGATCCGGCTGAGGTCGTTGCCGATATGATCAACGAGCAGCAGCAGCGCCTTTTGCGTGATCCCGTAGCCTTTAGAGCGGATGAGCTCCGCCGTCCATTCGGGGAGCTGGTTGTCGTACATCTTTTTGGTGGTAAGGAGCTCCGCCTTTTCTTTCAACAATTTCGCCAGCCGGCTGCGGCCATCTACCTTCTTTTCCTTATAGGCGACGACGAAGACCGTGGAGGCAAGCGGCTTGTCGATATAGGCTTCCAGTTTGTCGATATCCCGCATCTGCTGCGCCTCTTTCAGCAGGACGACCTGGCGGTCGGCGAACATCGGGTACCGGCGGCAGGCGTTGATCACCGCGGCCCAGTCCGCATCGCGGCCGTAGAAGACCGTCAGGTTGAAGCCGGCCTCCGCCGCCGTGAGTATCTGGTGCTCCGCATAGTTAACGAGCTGGTCGATATAGAATTCTTCCTCACCCTCCAGCCAGTAGACGGGCTTAAATTTTGCTTTCTTCCAGTCGCCGAGGATCTTTTCAACAGACATCCAAACCAATTTAGGTGGTGCAAAACTACATAAATCTATAAGAATCAGCGTCGGAACACAATAAAAATGAATTTGGCACGGTTTTAGACCAAACCCATTCAGAACCGAAAAATCTTAATCGGAACGGATTTAAGAACTCATTTTTAAAATCTAAGAAAAAACATAAGCCATGAGTACGACAACCAACTATCCCTCCGCGACTCCCCAAAGTCAACCGCCAAAGAAAGACTACAAGAACCTGGTCATTGGACTGCTTGCCGCCGGTTTCCTCGGAACCTGGGGCTATCTGCTCTGGAACAACAACCGGAATGAGCAGGATAAAACCCAGCTCCAGACTCAAGTTTCCAAGGTGACTGACGAAAAGGGACAGTTACAGAAGAATTTCGATGACGCCCTGGTCCGCCTGGACTCGCTGACCGGCACGAACAACAAGCTGACCTCCCAGCTCAATGAAGGGAACGGCAAGATCGCCGATCTGAAAAAGCAGATCCGCCACATCCTGGGTCAAGAGAAGCTCACCGAATCTGAAAAGAAAAAGGCTGAAGACCTGATCAAGCAATTGAACGACCATATTGGTCAACTCGAACAACAGGTTGCTCAGCTTACCCAGGACAATCAGCAGTTGAACGCTGATAAGACCCAGTTGACCGCTGACAAGCAGCAGCTGACCACGGACCTGGCCACCACAACCACGGCCAAGCAAAGCTTGGAGAAGGAAGTAGACGTTGCTTCCACGCTGAATGCTTCCAATATCACGATTACCCCGATGCACGAAAAGTCGGACGGGAAGGATAAGGAAACGACGACCGCCAAGCGCGTAAACAAGCTGGTTATCGGGTTCGACGTATCTAACCGGATCGCTCAGACCGGCGAGGCTGATGTCTATGTCTGCATCACCGGCCCCGATGGCAAGCCCATTTCGGTTCCTGCTATGGGTAGCGGTACATTCACCACCCGGGAAGAAGGCGACAAGATCTTCACCGCCAAGGTGCCTGTAGATTTCGAATCCGGCAAGACCAAGGCCGTACAGTTTGCCTGGAAACAGAACAGCCAGTTTACAAGGGGCGATTACAAGATTGAGATCTATCACAATGGATTCAAGATCGGCGAAGGTACTCAGACCCTGAAGAAGGGTGGGCTTTTCAGCTAGTCGCTAACAAAATACGATACTGTCAGACGGCCGGGATCTTCGATCCCGGCCGTCGCATTTAGAGGATGGCCCTCAGTGCCGCCCGGCCTGTGTTGATCACGCCCTGCCCCGCCGGTTTCCGGCCATCATACTGAAGGCTGATCTCCAGGCTGCTGCCCAGCCGTTTGGTAAAGTCGAGCCCCCATTCGTAATTCCTTCCCGGCGCCAGCCCTTCCAGTATCGTATAGGAGACGGGCGACGTAGTGCTGGGGGCGCCTTCCCCAGAGGTATAGCTGATATTGCTAAAGATGAACTTTCCCTGGATGGACGTGCTTTGGAGGATATTGTATTTGAAATCTGTGTTGATGCCGGTGGAAGAATAGTCCTGCCCGCCCCACTGGAGGGAATTCTCCTTGGTGCTAAGGCGATAGCCGATCCCGATGCGCAGATTGGATTTGTGTGTATAGATCAGATCCGGCTCGATCGAATACAGCCGCAGGCTGTAGTTGCTGCTGTCGAAATTGGAGCTGGAGTTGATCAGGCCGTTGGTGCCTTGCCGGATGGTCGTCGTGAGCGCTACCGATTTGTTTATATTGATCCGGGTGCGGAGGGACCACTCGTTGCTTTGGCGACTTTCGAATCCATAAGTCAGCAGGCTTTTGCCGCTGTTGCGCGTGTTGCTGATGTCGAAACCCCAATGCGGGTCGGACCGGTTGAAAGAAAACGTGTTGGCCATGATCATGGTACGGGTGATCAGCGCGGTATCCTGGACGGGATCTTTAAAAGGATTCCACTGGATGCCGGAATTCGCCTCCTGCTTCTGCGTCATCTGAAGGGAGGATTGCAGGCTCATCCGGGTCAGGAATAGCGGGAAGCTGCTGCTTTTGGGCCCAAAGAAGGCCTTAGGCGTAATGGAAAGGCTATAATTGAAAGTGGTGTACGCTGCGCGGACAAAGATGCCGGAGGGCGTATAGACCCGGATATACTGTGCCTGATCCGGGAATTGGGCCAGGACGAATTCGTTGAGCTGCTGGATCCCGTCATGATTAAAGTCGATCCAGGCGTATTGACCTGTTCCGGCCGGTACCTGCAAATAGGTATAACTTAACTCCTGCTGCTGGCCGGCGCCGATCTCATAGAGCAAACTGCCCTTTAAAAGTCCCTTCCATTCATTGACGAGGTACTCCACCCGGCTCAGCAGGGTATTGCTGGAGCCAAGCGTAGCCGTAGTACTGTCGGGACCTTTGGCGGCAACGGCGCTGTCGATGATCGAGAGGCTTCGGTAGCTCGCCGTGAGATGGAACTGTTCATGCGGATTGCGGAGAAGATCGGCGAACACGCTCATCGTTTTGCTGCGGTCTCCCAGAACCATACTTCGGCCATTCGCATAGGAATTGTCCCGCACGGCATAGGACATGCCCCAACGGTTGAGCTTCTTCTCGGGGGATTTCAGGTAAGCGGTCCAGACATGGAAGAGAAAGCTGGTGGCGGTGAGGGTATCGGCCTTTCTGTCGAGGTTCTCGTTGTCCTCCAGCGAATAGTTGCCGCCAAGGGTATAATTCTTCAGGAAAGGCAGTCGCCTGGAGAGGTCGATGGACGGCTTGAGGTAATGGCCGGCGAAGTTATTGCTGTCGCTGGTAACCAGGCTGATCTGGTCTATGAAATGGAAGCTGTCGATCGTCTGGCTGCCAAGAACCGCATTGCGCATCCCGACAAATCCGTCGCTTCGTTCATACCGGTCGATCTCGTATTTGAGGGAGTTCAATCGTTTGTCGTTGAGGAGGAAGCTCGCCGTATAGATCTTTTCGGTTGCCGGGTTGGTGGATAACGTCAACCCCCAGTCGCGGGTGAATTCTACCGACCGGAGGGGCTCGATGGGCGCAAAATTCTTCTGGACGTATTCGTACCCCAGCGTACTGGTCAGCTGCAGGCCGGTGGAGTTGACGGGCCGGGTGTTTTTCAGGCTGAATTTTCCGGCTACCCCTTTGTCGTTGTTCTTTTCGATCGTCGAAAGCGTATTGATATCATAGTTGCTCCCTGCCACATCCGCGGTGAGCGTGGTATGTTTGTCGAGGGCATAGTCCGCCCCCACGGTTATGATCTGCTGAGTCTTCGGGGTAACGAGGAATTCCGCCGGTTCATAAGTCCCCTGTGGAACGCCATTGACGGGCGCGATCCACATGTAGACATTGCCGTTGATACCATTGAGGTTGGGGATATAGTTCCCGTAACCCTGGCCGACGTTGGCGAAGCTCAGGTTGTACAAGGTCACGGCTGTGTTGGTCGAGAATTCATAGATCGAATCCTGGACGATCTGACCGGCAGCATTCTTGTAGAAGGTGTCCACTTTCTGGTAGAGGATCTTGCCTGCGGCGAACGTATCGATGTTGGCGACGGGGTAGTAGGCGTGCTGGATGCTATCACCGAGACCGGAAAGAAAGGCGGTCTCCTGAGGTGTGATCGTCTGGTCGATCGGGGAGTTGCGGGAGTCGCTGTTGCTAAAGACGCCCATCCGCAGCTTTAGCTTATCACCGATATGCGCTTCATCATAGAGATAAAGGTTAACGTTAAGATAGTTGCGGTCGGCGTATTCGAATTCGACCTGGATCCGGGCGTCCTGTGTGATGAGGCGGTTCGCTGTGAAGGACACCTGGGCGGTGTTGTAGTTGATGATATAGTCGGCGTTCTCCCCGCGCTGCATGAGCTGGCCGTCGATAAAGACTTTTTCAGTGCCGGCGAGGACGATAAAGAACGCCTCATTATTGGCGCCGGTCAATTGATACGGACCCTGGTTACCTTCCTGGCCTTCGAAGATATTCCGGTTGAACTTCCCCTTGGCGATCGCCACGCTGGTCAACACTTTATTGGTGATGTGGTCGCCGATCTTTTCGGTTGTCTCGAAGCTGGCGCCCTGAAGCCGTTTGTAAAAGCTGAGGAAGTAGTTCTGGTTCTGTCTGAGATCGATATCCCCCATCGTCAGCGCCCAGTTCCGGCGGGAAAACTGGAGATAGATCTTATCGAACTCGTTTAGATCGGCGGTGGTGCCGTCGGGCTGGATGGGAATATTGTTATCGGTGATCGCGGCTTCTATGCGGATGCTGTCGGCGAGATAGCCGCTGATCTGAAGGTTGAGGTTGGAGGTGACAACAGCGTCCTGGCTGTTGCCGAAGCTGATGGACCGGCCAAAACTTCCGTTGTAAGCGATATTTCCGAAGTTGAAAAAATTGTCATCGGCACCGTTCCCCGACTTCCGGCCGTTATAGGGGCGGACGAGGAAATAGTTTATAATACTGTCATAGTTGAACCGACGGCCGGCGGCGTTCAGCTTATAAGGGAAAGTGCGGTAATAGACGATGACGCTGTCCCTTCCGGGCGGGTGTTGCCAGTTGAAGCTGCTGTTGACCCAGTCCAGGTGGTAGGCGCCGGTGTCGATGTCACGGATCGAGAAGGTTCCGGGAACGATGCTGAGCGAATCGAGGATCGTCTGACCGCCATGGACAGGAATCGTCTTCCGGTGGTAATTGGAAAAGGATGGCGGGGCGCTTCGGCGGGCAAATGCGGGGGCTGCGCCCGGCTGTCGACCGGAAATAGCGGAAGGAGGACCGCCCGGAGGCCCTGCCGGCGGCCCGGCGGTGCCGGTTGGAGGAATGTAAGCGTTGTTGATGTTTTGGCGCCCCGGAAGACCGGGTGGCCCATTGGTCCGCGGCTGGTTGGCGGCTGCGGCCAGTGCCGCGTCCATGCGGAGCTTGAGGGAATCAACGGTATTGGTCTGGGACAAGGTGGAGGCGGCGTTGGCGGAGTCGATTTGGTGCTGGAGGGCGGCCGCACTGGGGACGTAGTTGGCCTGGCGGATGGAGTCGGCCTGGCGAAGAGAATCACGTCGGCGAAGGGTGTCGCGGGCGAGGGCGAGGGCAAGGCTGTCGGAAGCCGGTTTGGCGGTGTCGGCGCGGAGCGTGTCCGAGCCGGTCGGTTTGGCGGTGTCCCCCGGGGTTGGACCAAGGGTATCGGTGGCGGGGTCGATGACGTTGACTTTGGGGAGGTGCGGAAGGAGGGTGTCCGTTTTGGTGGTATCGGCGGGTGTTGGTTTGAGGGTATCGGCGGCCGCCGGTTTGGCCGGGAGCTGGGCGCTTACCCTAAGGCAAAAACCGCAGCCAATCAACACCAGTATAAGCAGTCCTTTGACCAACAACAAGCGGGGTTTATGATTAAATGCATAAAAAATGGATTTATTGCATCAAATGAGACAAAATCAGGGGGTTAGGTGGATTATTCACCTTGGACACAAAAAGTGGTTGGCGCCGAGGCAACGGTTTTGGGCCGAAGGTTGTCAAATACCCTTGAATATCCGCATTTTCGGCTCCTTATGCCCAAAAAGATTCACCTATACTTTGTTCTGGCGTTCGGCGCGGCAATCCTGCCGGGCTGTGTTGTTCGGCAGGCTTTTTTTGTCAGCCCTTTTAACGGGAACAATCTTGAATACCATCCGATCCCAAAGGCCGGGGACAGTGTTCGCACGGCCATTTATTCCAGCCTGACCTATTCCAACGGGTCGGCCAATGATTTCGGCACGGATTATCTGTGGTCACTGCACCTGAGTATTCATGCCGCGCACCAGTATGACTACGTGCAATTCCACTACGGGTTGGGACTGACACTCGGCGACTATACCCTGGGCACGTGGCGCGTAGATTCGGGATATACTTTTTCCTCCACGATTCCGACAGCGGCGCAGCTCGACAGCTATTCGGGCGAATATTCGTTTGGTGGCATCGGGTTCCAGGGCGGCATCAACGGTGTCGCGCTGTTCAGGCGCGGAGAATGGCGATATCTGGGTCTGGAGACATCGGTGACGCATGAATTCGGTAACTATCTGGCCGTACGAAAGGAAATGCCCGACTCGATCGCCACCCTGATCATTCGGAGTCCAACTTTTGCGACTATAGGAGTCACTTCCGAAATTCTCGGGTATGACCGGAATTCAGAATTCGGCTTTAAGTGGGCGCTGGGTTGGGCCCTAGGTCGACAATACAGCAATACCGGAGTTGTTGACAACAAGAGCGGGGATCAATTGCGCTATATGTATGTCAACCTTACCCTTCACTATTCCTACCAGCGGTTCACCACTTATTTCCAGTACAATGGCGCCACCAAAGCCAGCCTGATATTCCTTGGCATCAACTACCGGTTGTGGGCGGGCAATAGAAGAAAGAGCGGGGAACCTCCACCGTACTGGAGCCCTCCGGGGAGGTGATCGGGCGTTCGCCCCGGGTTCTCCGGCGCTTGCCTTGAGTTCTCAGGCGCTTACCAGCGCTTCCCGCGGATACATTTCTTCCCGTAGCTGTTTGACCCGTGCGTCCTCAAGGAATTCGTCGAAGGTCATCAGGCGGTCGATGATGCCGGAAGGCGTCAGCTCGATAACACGGTTGGCGACCGTTTGAAGGAAGGTATGGTCATGGGAGGTTAGCAGGACAATCCCCTTGAAATTATTCGCGCTTTCGTTGAAAGCCTGGATCGACTCAAGGTCCAGATGATTGGTGGGCTCGTCGAGAATCACCACATTGGGATCCTGTAGCATCATCCGGCTGATCATGCAGCGGACCTTTTCACCGCCGGAGAGGACGTGGGTGTTCTTCAGCACTTCATCACCACTGAACAGCATTTTGCCGAGAAATCCGCGCAGGAAGGGTTCGTCGACGTCCGTGACATGGGGCGGAACGAATTGCCGGAGCCAGTCCATCAGGTTGATCTGTTCGCCGGTGAAATATTCGCTGTTGTCATTGGGCAGATAGGCCTTGGTAACGGTCGTTCCCCATTCGAATTTCCCGTTGTCGGGCGGGGTAAGACCATTGATGACGTTGAAAAAAGTCGCCAGGGCGAGATGGTCTTTGCTGACAAAGGCGATCTTATCGCCCTTACTGACACTGAAGGTGACGTTGGGAACAGCCATCTGCCGTCTTCGGCTTTTTTGCCAAGCTTTTCGATATTGAGG
>DATMLR010000232.1:0-4622 GCA_035570015.1 Puia sp. | reverse complement strand
CGATCGAAGTGGAGTCGATCATCCCGGATGAGATTGAGAAGTATCCCTGGTCGGGTCATCTTGGGCTGCGGTTGATCCATAAAGTGATCCCGATCCTGGAGCGCAGCAAGACAACCCTGATCTTTATCAATACGCGGGGGATGAGCGAGACGTGGTATCAGTCGCTGCTGACGGTGGCGCCGGATCTGGCGGGGGCGATCGCGCTGCATCACGGGTCGATCGATATGGAGCTGCGCAATTGGGTGGAGGAGGCGCTGCATGAGGCGAAGTTGAAGGCGGTGGTTTGTACGGCAAGTCTTGATCTTGGGGTTGATTTCCGGCCGGTGGAGAAGGTGGTGCAGGTGGGCAGTCCGAAAGGGGTTGCCCGTTTCCTGCAGCGTGCGGGGCGAAGTGGTCATCAGCCCGGGCAGGTCAGCAAAATTTTTTTCCTGCCGACGCATTCGCTGGAGTTGGTGGAAGCGGCGGCGTTGAAGTCGGCGATGCAGGAAGGGTTGATCGAGAGCCGGGAGCCGATGCTGCTTTGTTATGATGTCTTGATCCAGTATCTCGGGACGCTGGCGATTTCTGAGGGGTTCAGGCCGGAGGTGATTTTTCCGGAATTGAAATCGACGTATTGTTATCGGGAGATGACGGAGGAGGAGTGGCGCGAAATCCTG
Source organism: Puia sp. (assembly GCA_035570015.1). Taxonomy (GTDB): domain Bacteria; phylum Bacteroidota; class Bacteroidia; order Chitinophagales; family Chitinophagaceae; genus Puia. The sequence continues at coordinate 3,966 of DATMLR010000232.1, read as the reverse complement.
CATTTTATTACGGAGGGAGGTTCGGCCTTGCAGCAGTATGATGAGTTCCGGAAGGTGGAGATCATGGAGGATGGGTTATACAAGATCAATAGCCGAAGGGTGGCGATGCGGCACCGGCTGCATATCGGGACGATCGTGAGTGATTCGATGCTGAAGGTGCGTTTTGTCAGCGGGGGATATGTCGGGGTGATCGAGGAATACTTCGTGTCCCGGATGGAGCCGGGGGATGTCTTTACGCTGGCCGGGCGGGTGGTGGAGTTTGTGATGATCAAGGAGATGACGGTGCTGGTACGCAAGTCGAATGCGAAGAAGTCGCGAGTGCCGAGCTGGAATGGGGGGCGGATGCCGTTGTCGGCGAATCTGGGGATGATGTTGCGGCGCAAGCTGGATGAGGCTTCCCAGCCGGGTGGTGGCAGGGAGATTGAATTGCGGGTGTTGCAACCCCTATTTGAATTGCAGGCTGCGTTGTCCTACATGCCGAAGGAGAACGAATTGCTCATCGAACAGATCGAGACGAAGGATGGATTCCATTTGTTCGTTTATCCGTTTGAGGGGCGGCTGGTGCATGAAGCGATGGCGGCTTTGCTGGCGTACCGGATCAGCCAGACGGTGCCGATCAGTTTCTCGTTTGCGATGAATGATTATGGGTTCGAGCTGTTAAGCGATCAGCCGATCCCGTTGGATGATGCGAATTGTTATGAGCTGTTCAGTCCGGATGATCTGACGGCGGATATTCAGCGGAGTGTGAACAGTGCGGAGATGGCGCGGAGGAAGTTTAGGGACATTGCCGTGATCGGCGGTCTGATCTTCCAGGGATATCCGGGAGAGCATACGAAGGCAAGGCATTTACAGTCGTCGGCGTCGCTGCTCTTTAATGTTTTCAGCGAGTATGACCCGAATAACCTGTTGATCAGGCAGGCGTATAATGAGGTGATGGACCAGCAGATGGAGGAGCGACGGCTGCGAAACATGCTGGAGCGAATTGCGCGCGGGACCATCGTGCTGCGGTGGCCGAAGCAGCTGACCCCCTTCTGTTTCCCGTTGAAGGTGGACAGTATGCGCGAGGATATGTCTTCGGAAAAGCTGGAAGACCGGGTACGGCGGATGCAGGCGCAGCTGCGCTGAGGCGCGAGGGCCGGGTTATTTCATATGTTTTAACTGGACGGCGTAGAGGATGATGAAAAGTAAGGCAATCGCGGTGAAAAACGTATAGGTAACCGTGGCGAAGGTGTCAAACCCGACAAATATCCCAATGGCGAAGGGGACAATATCGCCCAGGATATAAAGGGAGAATCCCATCTTCTTCAACTTTCGCATCTGCAGGGCACCAAAGAAGCAAAGAAATGTGCCGAGGAGGCCAATGATCAATACGGGCAGGCGATTGTCGAGCATGGCGCGGGCTGTCTCGACCGGATGAGGACCAGCAAGCCTTCTGGCCCATTCGGGTGCGCTGTCGAGGTTATCCATGTTCTTGACGGTCAAATCGTAGTTGGCCTGGGCCCGGGAAAATCCCCAGAACGACAGGAGGAAGCTAAGTCCATTCCAGATCAAGGTCAGCCAGGTGAGGACATTGAGGGTGGTAGGCAGCTGGTTGGCTTGTTCGCCGAGCCAACTGTCGTCATTGGTTTTGGTTGGGGGTGTAGTAGTTTGGGACATAGTGTTGAAAAATTGTTTTTGTCCTTGTAATGTAAGTAATTTCACACAAATATTCTTATGCAACCCGCTTTTCCCTACCGGCTTCGTGGTCAGCAGTTTTGGCTATCGCCGCATCGGTGTCTGTATTGGGAGGAGGAGCGGTCGCTGATCTTGTCGGACCTGCATTTCGGGAAGACGGGTCATTTCCGGAAGGCGGGGATTGCGGTCCCGCAGTCGGTGTACCGGGAGGACTTGCTGCGGTTATTGTCACTGATCCAGTATTTCCAGCCGAATCAGCTCGTGGTTGTCGGAGATCTGTTCCATTCGCGGGAGAATAAGGAGCTCGATCTTTTCCTGCGGTGGCGGGAGGACTTTCCGTATCTCGGGATCCGACTGGTGATGGGCAATCACGATATCCTGCGAGCGGACTGGTATGAGAAGGCTGGGATCGGAGTGGAGGAGGGGATACTGCGGATGGGGGAGTTCGCTTTTGTTCATGATATTGAAGATGCCGAGGGCGATGGGTGTTATTTTTTCTCGGGGCATCTGCATCCGGGGATACGGGTCAACGGGATGGGGAAGCAGAGCCTACAATTTCCCTGCTTCTATTTTGGCCGGGAGTATGCGATATTGCCTGCGTTCGGGCAGTTCACGGGAACGGTGTCTATCAATCCGGGGGAGGAGTCGAATGTGTTTGCTATTCTGCCGCCGACTGGCGGGGAGCGAAGGTTAGAGGGGCGGCCCAGGAGGCATTCAGCGAGTATATTTCAGATTCAATGAGATTTTCTTTTCAACGTCCAGGTGTAGCCAAGATAGACACCCCAAACGGAGTTTCGGACCTTTCTACCGACGTAATTGAAACTATTTTCAGGGTCAATTCCTGTCAGGCTCTGCTGAAAATCGCCTCCTATCAAAACGCCGCATCGGAAGATGAAGCCGACTGATGCGACAAATCCAAAATCAAATCTTTTGATGTCACCGGCGGAGTTTCCAATGCCCAGGGAATACGTATTCTGGTTGGTCCTCCCGTTGCCACTCAGCAGAACGTTGGAATAGAATCCGCCGCCAATCCAGGGTTTGCCGAATTTAAATGACGGTGAATAAAGCGCCTGTACCGGCAGGTTGAGATAGTGGAAAGACCAATTTGTTGATGGATAAGTAATAGAATTGCCGCCATAATAATCGGGGATGGCAGGTGTCTCTCCTCCGGCTCCGAGGTAACGAAGGGCGGGCCGAAGGATGAATTTATCTTTTCTGTCCAAGGGGATGTCCGCGTGGACGCCGCAATACAGGTGAGTTACCTGATGATAATCTTTCATGTAAGGCTCACCGGTAGTAGTATATCCCTGGATGATGTTTAAGATTCGCGCAAAATCCGGTCCGGCGTCGATGCCAAGTTGGAACTGGGCACGCGTGGGGGTGCAGAAGAATAGAACCAGGGTGGCGGTAATAGTTAAAGAACGACAAGGCATATGGAGATCTTATCCCGCTAAAATAGTCAAACTCCCGCGTTAGTTCATCTTCTTCTTCAGCGTGGTGACCTGATCCTGCAGGTTGCTGACGAGGTTGGCCAGTTGGTTGACGTCCCACCGGTGCTGGGTATTGGCTTTACTGATGATCATCTGCGCTTTCCAGACTTCCAGGACATCTTCGGTGTTAACATTATAAGGTTGGTATGCCGTATTGTCACTGACGAGGGTAAATTTGTTCCTGGTTTTGTTGGTCTTCATGACCCGTTTGTAGACGATGCCTTCGTTGCGGGAGACGACGACGTAGGTCTGGTTGCTTTTGACCTCTTCGAGGTCGTCGATCTTTTCGCCGACGATGACGGAGCCGCTGGGTGTGGGGAGCATGGAGTCGCCGACGATCTCGAATGCGCGGTAGTTGCCGGGAGCGAGCATCGGGAGGGTGAAGGTATTGAGTTCGTCCAGGAATTCGGGGTCGGCGTAACCGGCGAGGTAGCCGGCGGCTGCTTTGACGGGCACGAGTTGGATCTCGTTGGAAGCGGCGACGAGCTTCTGGGCGCGGCGTTTGTTGAGGTAGCTGCCGCCTTTTGTGTCGCTGAGCTCTTTCCGCAGCAGTTCGTCGAGGGTCAGCTTGAACATGTCGCCAATGGTTTCGAGGACTTCGAGGCGGGGCTCGGCGCGTTCCTCTTCATAGGCCCCGAGGAGTGAGCGTTTGATGCCCAATTTAGCAGCGAATTCTTCCTGGGTCCAGCCCCGAAGTTTGCGGAGGTATTTGAGGTTTTGGCCTGCTACTGACATAAGCTAATGAATTTAGCACTAAGATACTAATCTTTTTGTCGGGGCAAAAAATATTTTTCGGTTGGGC
>DATMLR010000231.1:0-17554 GCA_035570015.1 Puia sp. | reverse complement strand
TGCGGCGAGGCGACCGAGATCACGCACGAGTTCGTCGGCGGTCGGGGTAGTCGGGTAATTGGTCAGGTTAAAATGGTTGGTGACCTTCCGGATGAAGGATGACTCGTCTTTCTCGAAGCCGGGAAAGATGGCTGAGAATGTCGGTAGCGTCTTTGGCGGGTTGGGCATGCCCATACCCAGCGTATAGGCGACGATGGCTGAGCTGTCGAGGCCCCCGCTGAGGCTGGCGCCAATGGCAACGTCGCTTCGCAGCCGGCGTTGGATGGATGCGGAAAGCAGGCTATCGAATTCCTCCTGAATATTGGCATCCGTTCTTTCCTGCGCCTCCGCCGGAGCCCGGAGATCCCAGTACCGGCGTATTTCCTTTTTGCCGCTGGGTGGATGATATTGAAGCCAGGATCGGGCGGGGAGTTTGGCGATCCCTTTAAAGAAGGTCTCGGTAGGGTCGCCGGGGTTTTGCGTATAGCCGATGGTGATGAAATTAAAGAGCATCGGTGGGTTGACGATCTTTGGAATTCCGGCTGCCCAAATAGCCTTCATTTCGCTGGCGAACAGCAGCTGCGTCCCGTCCTGGTACAGGAAAAGGGGTTTTTCGCCGAAGCGATCGCGCGCCAGGTAGAGGGTCTGTTCCCGTCGATCCCAAAGAGCAAAAGCAAACATCCCGTCAAAATGCCGGACGCAGTCGGGGCCGTAGAAGTCGTAGGCAGCAGGGATAATTTCGGTATCGGTCCGGGAGCAAAAAGTATAGCCTTTGGATTGCAGGAAATCGCGAAGCTCGATATAGTTATAGATTTCGCCGTTGTGGATAATGGAATAGCGATCCAGACAGGACATCGGCTGGGCGCCGGCTGGGCTCAGGTCGATGATGGACAATCGCCGGTGTCCCAGGCCGATCCCGCCGGTTGGGTCGAGCCAGTGGCCTTCGCCGTCCGGCCCGCGGTGGGCAAGCGCGCTGGTCATGGAACACAGCCGTTCCCGGGTTATTTTGGCCGGATCGGTGGAAAGGATACCTGCAATGCCGCACATGGCCCGAAATTATCCAAATTTTCCGGTTCCCTGCTCCCCTTGAAGCCGCTCCAGGGTCCGAACCGCAAAATCCTTCAATTCGGGGAAAAAAGCCCGAAAACAGGCTCCCAGTTCGGTGTAATTCCTTTCAAAAAGGCGGCAGGCCTGCCCGGGATCGGGCATGTAGGCGGCGCGGCGGGCCAGGCCGCCAAAACTGGCGAAAATACCCTGTTTAGCCCGGTAACCGGAGAACCAGTCCTGCTCGCGCATATAAGTAAAAAGCTGGCTAAAGCGGTCGGGGAAAAAGGCTGCGCGGGTCGCCAGCAAGTCATAGGTTCGGCGGGCGAAGGCGGTCAGGTCGGTGGAAGTGGGGAAGGACTGGGGGTCACAGGCCAGGTAATGGTCAAAGACCACATCGGTGAGGGGTCCGGAGTAAAGACCATAATCGGCTCTGAAATAAGACTTTGCGCGGCGGGTGGCCGGATGACCATCTGTAAAGGTATCGATGGCCCGGTGCAGGGTGATGCCGGTCCGGATGGCCGGGGGATAATCCAGCTTTCGCTTTCCTTTTACAAAATCGCTGATCAGATTTCCGGTCAGGACGTCCGGAATGTCAAACGAAAGATATGCGTGAGCCAGATAATTCACTTACCGTAATTTATCGAATCCAACGGGCATTATTACCGAAAATTTATTTTAACACAACAGATGATCGTTTTATACTTTTCTTAAGAATTCTTCTCCAAACCGTTGCCAATACAATGTTGCGTCATGTTTTTTTCGAATGCACTAACGGTATCGGCTGTGTTTTGTTCATGATTCGGTAACATAGACGGACCATTGGTCAATATTGGCTTGTGGGCGGTTGTAACATAAATAATTTTGCTGCGTCATACATTCTGTGAAAAGCACGAGACGAGATGTACGGAAATGATACAGTGACGAGCGGCAAAAAAAAATTTCGATCCAAATGCAACATGAAATGAAAAGCCCGCGTCTCTAATATCAAAGAAAGCAAACGATCGTTAAAAAAGAAAAGACGTTAATAACTTATAAAGCAACTAACATGAAAAAGATGATCTTATCCCTCGCAGCAGTAATAACGATGGGATTCAGCGTATTCGCTAACGGAAATGACAACGTAGTCACTCAGCAGGCGCGCGACGCATTTAAGAAAGACTTTGCAACGGCCAGCAATATTCGCTGGGAGCAGAAGAACAACTTCCTCAAAGCAACCTTTTCCCTGAATGGTCAGATACTCACCGCCTACTATTTCTCCAACGGTGATCTGCAGGCCGTGGTCCGGAATATCACATCCGACCAACTGCCCATCAATCTGCTCACCAGCCTTCGCAAGGACTACACCGAATATTGGATCACGGACCTGTTCGAGATCTCCAGCAACGGCGAGACCTCATACTATGTGTCGATCGAGAACAGCGACAAGAAGATCGTGCTGAAATCCGATGATCTTTCATTCTGGGATGTATATAGCAAGGAGAAAAAAACAGACGCAGCGCAATAAGAACGACGATCGATAGAGCAGTTTTGAATGGTAAAGGCAGCATGCCTTCGGCGGTAGCCGGCCCGAACACATAAAGTAGGGCCGGCTTTCTGCTGTCCGTAAAATCCAGTACTTTTGCGGCTCAACAAACTTAGGCCATGAACAAAGGTCCTGTTTCTCAATTCATAGCCCACCACTACCGGCATTTCAACGCCGCAGCGCTGATCGATGCCGCCAAGGGATACGAAAAACATTTGCTTGAGGGGGGGAAGATGATGATCACGCTTGCCGGCGCCATGAGTACTGCCGAGCTGGGGATCTCATTGGCTGAGATGATCCGTCAGGGGAAGGTGGATATTATCAGCTGTACCGGCGCGAACCTGGAGGAGGATGTGATGAATCTCGTGGCGCACAGCCATTACCGGAGGGTGCCCAACTACCGGGACCTGACACCGCAGGATGAGTGGAACCTGTTGGAAAATCATTTCAACCGGGTGACGGATACCTGTATTCCCGAGGAGGAAGCATTCCGACGGTTACAGCGCCATTTGGTAAAGCAATGGAAGGAAGCGGAGTCGAAGAATGAACGATATTTTCCCCATGAATTCCTCTACAAGACGGTGCTTAGCGGCGACCTTGAACAATACTATGAGATCGATCCGAAGGACAGCTGGATTGTCGCGGCTGCGCAGAAGAATATCCCGATCGTCGTTCCCGGCTGGGAAGACAGCACGACGGGTAATATTTTTGCAAGCTATGTGATCAAGGGCGAACTAAAGGCCGGCACGGTAAAAAGCGGGATCGAGTATATGACCTGGCTGGCGGGCTGGTATCGCGAGAATAGCGGCGGGAAGGGGGTCGGATTTTTTCAGATCGGCGGCGGGATAGCTGGAGATTTTCCCATCTGCGTGGTGCCGATGATGTACCAGGATCTGGAATGGCATGACGTTCCGTTCTGGAGCTATTTCTGCCAGATCTCGGATTCGACGACGTCGTTTGGCTCTTATTCCGGCGCCGTCCCGAATGAGAAGATCACCTGGGGGAAACTCGATATCCATACGCCGAAATTCATTGTCGAAAGCGATGCTACCATTGTCGCGCCGCTCATTTTTGCGTGGGTTTTAGGGTGGTAATGGGCCGCCTGCCGCCTGCGCGGTTGTAAAAACGAAGAAAGGATATGAATGCAAATTCCGAAGAGTTATACCTGGAAGCTGAAGCGGATATAAAAAACAATCATTACGCGGAGGCATTTAAGAAGTATGAAAGTATCTTATATGAGGAGCCTGACAGCGCGCAGGCGCATAATTCTATGGGCTGGCTGTACAAAACGCAGTTCGATGACTATGCGAAGGCGGAAAACCATTTTCAGACGGCGATGAGATGTGACCCCCTCTATCCCCACTCCTACTTTCACATTGCCGTGCTGCTGATGGATATGGAGCGGCTGGACGAGCTGCAACAGCACCTGGAAAAGTGTCTGCGCATCCGGACGATTGACAAGTCCTGGGTTTATGGAAGGGTAGCCTTACTGGAAGAATTCCGCCGGAACTACGAAAAAGCCGTTTATTATTTCGAAAAAGCAATTTTGGCCAGTCAGAACGATGAAAAGATCAAAGATTACCGGCAGGATATTGAAAGATGTCAAATGAAGACGGAAATCTGGAAGCGACACGGTCAATGAGACCGTCTTCGGCGGCCGGCGGCGGCCTAAAAAAAACAAGCACTCCATTACAGAGTGCATTGTTTACTCCTAACTGACCTATGAAAAATGTTTATTGTCGCGTTTTACAATACGAAGGTGGGCAAAAAGATCAGGATGGGAAAAAAACGCCACCCGATTAACGACGGGTTAACTTTTGTTAACAGCATAACCGGGCCAAGCAGGAACGACGAAGTTCGATTTGCAACGGGGTGGCTATTTCAGCACCTTCATCCGGACCATTTCGATTCGCGTGTCGCTGACGTTGACGATCTCAAATTCGTAGTCGCCGATGATAATCCGGTCCTTGAGGTGAGGAATGGTCTCGTGCTGATTGATGATATAACCGGAAAGTGTTTCCGATCCGTTATTCGGCAGTTCCAGACCATATTTCTTATTGATATAATCCAGCTCCAGGCGACCGGAGAAGATAAACTCGTCGTTTGATAATTTCTTTTCTTCAAACTCTTCAGTATCATATTCATCGCGGATGTCGCCGAAGATCTCTTCCAACAGATCTTCCATCGTCACAATCCCTGCGGTGCCACCAAACTCATCCACGACCCAGGCGATGCTTTTTCTTTCACGGCTGAATTTGTTGATGAGATCGGTCGCGCTCATGCTTTCAGGAACCGCTGGGATAGGATGGAGGATCGATTGGATGTCCGCCGGGTTCTTGAACAGGTCGAGCTGATGGATATAACCGGCGACATGGTCGAGGTTGCCTTGGTATACAATGAGCTTGCTCAGCCGGGTATCGACAAATTTCTTTCTGACCTCATCCATAGTAGCGCCGCCGTCGACGCCATCGATTTCCTTCCGGGGGACGAGACATTCGCGGACCCTGACTTTTGGAAGCGCCAGCGCCGCCTCAAAGAGATTTCTGTTCATGTCGTTGGCATCCTCCTCCGTATCTCTTGTCTGCTGCAGAAAGCGGTCCAGATCGGTGACGGATAGTGTCCCCTTCCGCTCGTCCATTCGGACGTTGAAGACATATTTAAGGACCCATTGAGCGATCCCTGCGAAGAACGCGGAAATGGGATACAACAGCTTGTTTAGAAATTCCATCGTCCGGGCGAAGAAGCTCAGCAGGGAGTTGCTTTTCGCGCGGAAAAGGGCTTTTGGAAAAAATTCGCCGAAAAGCAGGATGAAAAGAGAAGCGGCCATTATCTCTGCAAAAAGCAGCATGGCGTTTCCCCAGCTGGTGACTATATGCGTTGTCGCAAGAAACCAATGCCAGGCGGGCAGAAAGGTTTCGCTGACCATAAGGCCGAAAATGACCAGGGAGATATTAAATCCGGTCAGCGTAGTACCGATGAACTGGCCGGGGTGCTCAACGAAATTCGCAAGGACAATCCCGCTGTTCAAACCTTGCTTCTTTCTCAGCTCTATCGCCAGTCTGTTAGCTCTCAGGAAAGCAACTTCGATGCCCGAAAAAAAGGCGATCATCACCCAGGCGACCACAGACAAAATAAAGGCGTAGGCGTTCATAATCGGACTGCTAAATTAGCCCGAAAAATCGAATATTAACAATTCATTTAGGGCTGATCAACCCGGACGCGGGGTCGCGGGTGTCGATTTGGCCCGAATTTTTAATTGCGGCGAATTCGCCATATTTAGAAAATATCCGAAATACGATGTGTCCGGCGCGGGGTCGTCAGATCCCCAGAAATTCGCAAATGGCCGCTTCCGCCTCCTGGCAAGCTTTCTGGAGGTCATCATTGACGATGATCCGGTCGAAATGATGTTTGAAGGAGATCTCGTAGGAGGCCTTGTTAACGCGGGCCAACAGGCTTTCGACCGTCTCGGTCCCGCGCATCTCGAGCCGGCGGCGCAGCTCATCGACGGACGGGGGCTCGATAAAGAGGGCAAGCGTGGAATGCGGATACTGCTCCCGGATATGGATGGCGCCTTTGACCTCGATATCGAGAAGGGGTGTTTTTCCCGAATCCCAGATCCGGTCGAGCTCGCTCTTGAGCGTACCGTAGTATTTGCCTTCATAAACCATTTCCCATTCCGCGAATTCGCCCAGAAGGATTTTTTGCTTAAAGGCCTCCAGGGACATGAAATAATAGTCCACGCCGTTCTTCTCGTAGCTCCGGGGCGAACGGGTGGCGGCGGAAACGGAGAAAGCAAGATTCACCGGGTATTTCTCCAGCAAATAGCGGGTGATCGACGTTTTACCGGCGCCCGACGGCGCGGTTATGATCACGATCTTTTTATCCGCACTCATATTCGGTTGATTTGCGCGCCCAATTGACGCAGCCGGTCGTCGATATACTGATATCCTCTGTCGATCTGTTCGATATTCTGAATAACGCTCTTACCCTCCGCGCTAAGGGCGGCAATGAGCAGGGCGACGCCGGCGCGGATATCGGGGCTGCTCATGCTGATTCCGCGGAGGCGCTGCTCCCGCGCGAGACCGATCACCGCTGCCCGGTGAGGATCGCAGAGGATGATCTGCGCGCCCATATCGATCAGCTTGTCTACAAAAAACAGGCGGCTCTCGAACATTTTCTGATGGATCAGGACCGAGCCCCGGGCCTGGGTGGCGACCACCAGCACGATGCTCATGAGGTCGGGCGTGAATCCGGGCCAGGGATTGTCGTATATGGTCAGGACGGAGCCGTCGAGGAAGGTTTGGATCTCATAAACGTCCTGGCTGGGGATATGGATGTCGTCGCCCCTGAACTCGAGCCCGATACCCAGCTGACGGAACTTATCGGGGATGATGCCCAGGTTGTCGATGCCGGCGTTGCGGATGGTGATCTCGCTCTGGGTCATAGCCGCGAGGCCGATGAAGGACCCCACTTCAATCATGTCGGGCAGCATGCGGTGCGTGGTCCCGCCAAGATACCCTACCCCCTCTATGTGGAGCAGGTTGCTTCCAATGCCGCTGATCCTGGCCCCCATCCGGGTCAGCATTTTGGAAAGTTGCTGTATATAGGGTTCGCAAGCGGCGTTATAGATGGTCGTTGTGCCTTCAGCCATCACAGCGGCCATGATAATATTGGCGGTGCCGGTGACGGACGGCTCGTCAAGCAGAAGGCTGGTCCCCCTTAGCCGGGGAGCTTCGAGGTGGAAAAGACCGTCCTCCGGCTGATAATTGAATTCTACACCCAGCTTTTCGAATCCTGTTATATGAGTATCCAATCTTCGGCGGCCAATCTTGTCGCCACCTGGTTTGGGGATATACGCCTTGCGGAACCGCGCTAACATCGGACCGGCCAGCATCACCGAGCCGCGTAGCCTGCCACTCTTGCTGCGGAAGTCATTGCTGCGGAGATAATCGATATCGATCTGATCGGCCTGGAAAGTGCAGGTATCGCGCGAAATGCGGTCCGTCTTCACACCCAATTCTCCGAGGAGCTCGATCAGCAGGTTGACGTCGAGGATGTCGGGAATATTGGAGATCGTCATCTTCTCCGGGGTCAGCAATACCGCGCTGATAATCTGCAACGCTTCGTTTTTGGCGCCCTGGGGAGTGATCTCTCCTTTCAGCCGCTTGCCCCCGATGACTTCGAATGAATGCACGCTGCTGGGAGGTTAGTATCTTTTCTTTTTGAATTTATTGCCGCCGCGGTCGTTGCTTCGATCGTTGTTGCGGTTGTTGTTGCGCTGCTGGAACTTCTGATTCCGATTCTTACGGTAGTCCTGGTAGTTGTTACCGCGATTGTTGTTGCCGGGATTGGCGACATTTCCGTTGGTCTCCCGCGTCTCGTTGGGCCTGAAACTCTTGACGTAGGGGGTGTTGGTGAATTCCAGCTGACCGTCGGTGATCTGGGACAGCTCGCTTTGGATGGCGTCGTCGTGTACGGTCTCTTTATGCCAGTTGTTATAGGCCAGTTTCATGTAATAGGCGACCGCGTTAGCAAATCCATTGCGCTTGTCAGGATTCTCTTCCGCGAGGGCTTTGTTGATGACGATCTCGAGATTTTTGCCCAAATGGGTTAGCTTGGGATACCGCTTGGGGTATTTTAACGGATTTGGTCTGGCCCGCAAGGTTTCCCGGGTCGGTATCGGGTAAGGAGAAGCCACTTCCAGCTTGAAGTCGGAGATCAGAAAGAGATGATCCCACAGCTTATGACGGAAATCTTCGACATTTTTCAAATGCGGATTTAGGAAACCCATGAGTTCGATAACGGCATAGGCATTCCGCTGGCGTTTTTCCTTGTCCTCCAGAGAAAGCAGATACTCGATCATCTTCTGGATATGACGGCCGTATTCACGCATCACCAGGTGGTTCCTGGTGGTATTATATTCCATGTTCTCGATACTAGGCAAGTGTATATGTATTTAGAGAACAAATCTACAAAAATAAACCTGCCCGGCCAAACCGGGCCGGGCCCTGTTCGCACTTTCCGACCGATTTCCTAGTCTATAAATACCTTACTGACAAAACTCCGGTTATGGGTCAGGTCGCTGGTCCGGAGGAAATAGAGACCTCTCACCGGCTGGGGGCTGAGGGTCATCCGGATCTGATTGGTCCCCGTCAGCGTAACAGCTGTTTCCTGTACCATCTGGCCCGCGGTATTGATCAGCTGCAGGACAAAGCGCCCGGTCTGGTTGCTGTTGAACTGGAACAGAAGGCTGTTGGTGGCCGGGTTGGGATAGGTCGAATAGCTGATATCGTTTGCCGCGCTGTTGTTGGGATCGACGACGACGATCTCCGAATAGCTTACTTTCCCCGTGCCATCCGTCTCCTGGACACGGAAGTAGAGTTTGCCCACATTAGCCGGATTAAAGTTGTATTGATAGTCGTATTTTGAAGAAGAACCGCTTGAAGCAGCGTCACTTTCTGCTTCTCCAAGCGTACTGAAGTTCTTCCCGTCGGTGCTGATCTGGATTTCATAAGTGGTATTGGGTTCCTGATTGGTGGCCAGCCATTGCAACAGGATACTGTTTCCGTTGGGGGTAGCCGTAAAGTTGGTGATCGAAGTCGCCAGCGGCGCCGCGGGGCACCAATAGTAGGTGAGGTGGAATTGCCCCCAGTAAACCGTGGTGGGGCCCGCGAGGTAATTCAAACCACCTTCCAGCGAGTTAACTCCGCCGCTGATCGTATAGGTGAAATCCACGTTGCCCAGCCCAAGGTAGGGGGCGGTGCTGGTGGACGAACCGGAACTGGCAGCGTTAGTGAAGATGTTATCCGGCCCATAGGTGATGGTGTCGCCGGGAGTGCCGAAAGGCGCGAGGCTGTCCGGCCCGTAGATCTGGCTGAAGGGCTGGAGGATGTTGATACCGCCGCCGGGAGGTCCCTTTATGTTGTTGGAGACGGTCAGAAGGAATTCGAACTGGGTGCTATCGGGACCGGTATTCGTAACATGCGTGGAGGAAATACCGGAAATACTGTCCTTCAGTTTCATGCAGGCAAGCGTGCCGATCGCAGGATTGAACTGGGGAAAGCTGACGGAGGTCGACGATGTGTTGGTCGGCCCGAAAGTGGCATAGTAATCGACCGGGGTAGCGGGAATCCCGCCGGTACAAGTGCATTGCGCCTCAGTAATTAAAGGAAGGACTACCGTTAATAATGTAACAGTAAAGAGTATTGGGTACACACGTTTCATAAGCACGGATTTTAAATAGAATAACGGATTAATATCAAATAGTCTAAATATCAATAATAAGGCCAAAGCACATCCCCCCGGTTCCACCGACCGTAAAAACCACAAAATATCGAGTCATTTTGTGCACATAATCATCTTAAAATCAATTATTTAAGGACTATAGGGGGTGGATAAAAAAGGGCCCGGTAGCGGAAACCACTGTCTGGCATACCTTTGCATATGCTTATTTTGCTGGACTGCCGGCCCCTTCAGGCGGCCGGTCCGGATTCAGAAAGAAGCCGCCTGATTTTATCCGCTGCCGCCGCGCTTTCGGCGTCGGCCGGGATCGAATGGCTGATGGTGGCGGATCATCATTACCGGCCCGGTCTGTTCCCTGCTTTACCGGGAAAAGTGGTTATTCGCCATGCCTTGCCCGGCAGGGCCGGGTGGCGGTGGTGGTATGACCGGCAGTTGCCACGGGTAGCAACGCGAATGGGCGTGGATGGGGTATGGCTGACCGGAGGGATCACCGGTGGAATGCGCGTGCCTGTTTGTCTTTGGATGCCGGAGCGGGCAAATCCCGTGAAAGGGAGTAAGCCCCGGGGTTTCGCTGGATTGTATCGGAGCCGGCTGAAGCCAAGTCTGGAGCATGCTGCAGCGGTAGTTTGTTATTCGCAGCGGGATCGGGTTTGGCTGGAAGGGATCGGGGCAGGCGGAAAAGCGAAGATCCGGGTGCTGAATGGGGTTGCCGACGAATCGATCGGGATCCTGCCTCACGCCGAAAAGGAAAAAATAAAAGCGGAGCATACAGAAGGCAAAGAGTACTTCCTGGCAGATCTGACCGGCTGCGGGCAAGAGGAGGCGGTGAATTTGCTAAAGGCATTCTCCCTGTTCAAAAAGCGGCAGCGGTCGCAGATGCGGCTTGTGCTGGGGGGCAGGATGGAGGCTGGTGAAGGGATGGTGGAGCTATTGAAGACGTATAAATATCGGCAGGATGTCGGTTGGAGTGGGGCGGCGCTGGCGGGTGCAGCGTATGCGGTATTGTTGCCCAGAGAAGGGAATAGTCTGGGCGCAACGCTGTTGAATATGTGGAAAGCCGGTGTACCGGTGATCGCAGCGGTGGGGGGGATGTTTGAGGAAATGGCGCAAGGGGCGGTGCTCGGCGTGACTCCGGGTGACCCGGTGGCCCTCGCCGCGCAGCTGATGCGGATTTATAAGGAGGAGGATCTTCGCCAGGAGCTTACCCGCAAAGGATTTGAGCGCTTGAAAGTCTATTCCCGCGAAAATTTCCTGGAGGTATTGGGAGTTATAACCGAAATTGCGGCTTGCTAAAATAAGCCGGCCACAACACACAATAATTTTTATATGGCAACCTCATCTATCAGTATCGATGTTACCCTGGATAAGGACCGCGTCCCCGAAGACATTCGGTGGAATGCAACGGATTCGAGATCCGAGAATGCCCGCAGGGCTAAGGCCATGATGTTGGCCTTCTGGGATGGAGCCGATAAAACGGCCTTGCGGATAGACCTGTGGACCAAGGAAATGATGGTCGATGAAATGGCCGATTTTTTTTACCAGACACTGATGACGATGGCGGAGACCTATCAGCGCGCCACCCAGGATCCGACATTGGTCAACGATATAAAGCAGTTTGCGCGTGACTTTTATAACAAGTTCCGGGAACAGCAAATGAAAACGAATAAACTATAGTTATATGCCATTGGAACAAAAGGTAATGGCCGATCTGAAGACGGCCATGCTGGCCAAAGATGAGGCAGGGTTGCGGGGGTTGCGCGCCATAAAGGCTGCGATCATCCTCGCCAAGACATCGGAAGGGGCCGGCGGAGAATTGAAGGAGGAGGATGAGACCAAGCTCCTCCAAAAGCTCGTGAAACAACGGAAAGATTCCCTGGCCATCTATCAGCAACAGAACCGGCCTGATCTGGCTAAGAAAGAGGAGGAGGAGATCGGGATCATCGAGCGGTTCCTGCCAAAACAGCTGGACGAGCAGGCCTTGAAAGCAGCGATTGCAAAGATCATTGGCGAAACAGGTGCGTCGTCCCCGGCCGATATCGGGAAGGTGATGGGGGTGGCGACCAGACAGTTGGCCGGACAGGCTGATGGCAAGACGATCAGTGCGGTGGCAAAAGAGTTATTGACGAAATAATGAAAATCGATGTCCTGTTCCTGTTGCTCATGGTCCTGGCCATATTCAGGGGAGTAAGGCACGGGTTCATCATTTCCGTTTGTAGTGTGCTTGCGATCTTTATCGGACTGGTGGCCGCGATGCAGCTGTCGGCGTCTGTGGCCGCCCGTCTGGCGGATTCGCCTCAGCACCCGAACCGTTGGTGGCCGGTGCTTGCTTTTTTGCTGATCTTCGTGGGGGTTGTGATCGTCGTGCGGCTTGGCGCCCGGCTGGCTGAAAAGGCAGTGGATCTGGCCCTGATGGGCTGGCTGAACAAACTGGCAGGTGTTCTGTTGTATGCGGTCATTTATACGATCATTCTGAGTGTGGTACTGTTTTATGCCGTACAGCTGCATCTGATCGGGGCCCGAACGCTGAGCGCTTCCGTTACATACCCTGTTGTCAGGCCCTGGGGCCGGGTAGTAATCGACGAATTCGGTAAATTTGTGCCTTGGTTCAAGGGGATCTTCGTCCGCCTGGAAGACTTCTTCGGCCGGTTCAACAGTTGATAAGTCCATGGAAGAGGGCCGTTTTTATGTGGATTAGCGAGTGTATTTTTGCAGAATATCGTTTATTTTAGCGGTTAAATATGGGAATCTTAATTAGCTGATGGAATACGAAATTAAACAAGACGATAAGTTCAGATTCATTGAGGTAGGGCAAGGTGAACCGCTGCTGCTGTTGCACGGGCTTTTTGGCGCATTGAGTAATTTCAGCGGGCAGATCGATTATTTTCGGAATGAGTATAAAGTGGTGGTACCGATATTACCCCTCTTGGAACTTGACCTGATACATACTACTGTTGGGGGCCTTGAGAAATTCGTGCACAAATTCGTAGAGGCCCGGGATTATACCAATATCAACCTTTTGGGCAATTCACTGGGTGGCCATGTTGCGCTGATGCACGTGCTCCGGCATCCGGAAAGGATAAAGTCACTTACCCTAACCGGAAGTTCCGGCCTTTTTGAGAACGGGATGGGGGATACGTATCCCAAAAGAAAGGATTATGAGTATATCCGGAAGAAAACTGAATTAACCTTCTATGATCCGCAAATGGCCACGAAAGAGTTGGTGGACGAGCTATATGAGACGGTGAATGTCCGAATGAAGGCCATTAAGATCATTGCGCTTGCCAAAAACGCGATCCGCAACAATCTGGGTGAAGAGGTCAACCAGATCAAAGTACCGACGCTGCTGATATGGGGTAATAACGATGCGATCACCCCGCCGTTTGTAGGTCAGGAATTCCACAAGCTGATCCCGAACAGTGAGCTGCATTTTATCGATAAGTGTGGCCATGCGCCGATGATGGAGCGGCCGGATGAGTTCAATAGCATATTGCTTAAATTTTTGCGAAAATTGAACGAACCGGCAGCGGTGGCCTGAATTATTTCGTCTAACCAGGTATAAACTGTCATACTTGCTAAACAAAGAGATCATATCCTCCGCTGTGCCTTCCCTGCATCTGGACGATCCTGTATCCCAGGCGCTGGACCTAATGGCGGATTTTCATGTGACCCATCTGCCGGTTGTGGCGGGGGACAAACTGGCCGGTCTTGTCAGTGAGGAAGACCTGCTCAATATAGAAGATGACAGCACGCTGCTTTCGGAGCTGCAGCCCGGATTCTCGGCAATTGTCGCGCATTCCGAAGCCTACTTCTTTGAAGCGGTACAACTGGTGAATGAAAATGGGCTTACCCTGATTCCCGTTATATCGAAGGAGTCCGAGTATTCCGGATCGATCATTGCGACCGACCTGTTAAAGCAGCTCGGGCGTGTCACCGGGGTCAACGACGCCGGCGGGATCATCGTGCTGGAGATGGAGAAGGTGAGTTTCTCCTTCGCAGAGATCAGCAAGCTGGTGGAGACCAACGATGCCCAGGTCATACAGCTGAATACCTATTCGGATGCCGCTTCCGGCAGCTTCTATATCACCTTACGGATCAATAAAGCAGAGATTTCCGATATTGTCGCCACTTTTCAACGGTATGAATATCAGGTGAAATATTATTTTGGGGAAGAATTGTATGAGAATGAATTGCGGAACAATTACGACCATCTGATGAATTATCTCAATATCTGATGAACGTAGCCATTTACAGCCGCGCAATCGAATATGAGCAGCAGGGTAGTGTTCAGCGCCTGTTCGACGAGCTGATCCGCCAGCATTTGAAACCGGTGATCCATCAGCCATTTCTGGAAAAGATCGGTTCTTCATTTGTGCTGCCTTCGGATGTCAGCACTTTCCGGGAGTCCGCCGACCTGGACGATTCCATTGAGTTCCTGATCAGCCTTGGCGGCGACGGGACCCTGCTGGATACGGTCACGTTGGTTCGCGACAAAAATATCCCGGTGCTGGGCATCAACTTCGGCCGGCTGGGATTCCTGGCCAGCATCGGCAAGGAAGAGCTGACTACAGCGGTCACAGCGCTGGCCAACCGAACTTTCGTGGTGGATAAGCGGTCCCTGATCCATCTGGATGCAAACCGCCCGCTCTTTGGCGACGTACCCTACGGGCTGAACGAATTTGCGATCCACAAGACAGACACTTCGCCAATGATCAAGATCCATACTTATCTGAACGGCGAATTCCTCAATACCTACTGGGCCGATGGCCTTATCGTGGCGACCCCGACGGGATCGACGGGTTATTCCCTGAGCTGCGAAGGCCCCGTCGTTTTTCCGGAGTCGGCCAGTTTTGTGATTACGCCGGTCGCGCCCCACAACCTGAATGTGCGGCCGATCGTGGTGCCCGACGACAATATCATTTCATTCGAGGTGGAGGGAAGGGCTGAGAACTTCATTTGTGCGCTGGATTCGAGGAAGGAGATCGTCGACAAACAGGTCCAGTTGGCGGTCCGCAAGGAGTCGTTTACGCTCAGCCTGATCCGGCTGAATGAGAATAATTTCCTACAAACTTTAAGGGGCAAGCTTTCCTGGGGGCTGGATACCCGGAATTAACAAATCAATTAGAAACCCGGCAAACGAAAAATCCGCTTTTTTCGTTTGGGATATGGTTATTTTATTATATCATGATGAAAAAAGTAATTTTCTGTGCCCTGCTCTGTTGGATCGGTTTGCGGGTCCCGGCACAGGAAGAGGCGTTTGTGCATGAGGGGGAATTCGGTTTTAATGTCGGGGCATCGCAATACTTCGGTGATTTGAATCCAAATCCGCGGTTCAATACGCCGAATATTGCATTCGGCGCCTTTTTCCGCAAACAGTTCGGTGGCTATGTGGCGCTCCGGGTTGCGGCCAATTATACTTTTTTGGGCTATTCGGACAAGTACAATTCCTACAATGAGTTCATGTACCGGCGGAACCTCAGCTTCAGCACCAACATCTACGAGCTGTCGGTGCAGGGAGACTTTAATTTCTTCAAGTTCGTTCCGGGCAGCGCATACGACCGGTTCACACCCTATATTACGTTTGGCATCGGCACCTTCTATTACAATCCTTTTACTTATTTAAACGGCCAGAAGATATATCTGCGACCGCTCGGTACCGAGGGGCAGGGAGCGCCCGGCTATCCTAAAGAGTACAGCCCCCTGGCCGTTTGCTTCCCGATCGGGGTCGGGTTCAAGTACAATGTCAACCGCAAGATGAATATCGGGCTGGAATTTGTTTACCGATTCACGACAACGGATTATATCGACGATGTCAGCGGCACCTATGCGCCGAATGCCCAGCCGCACTATTTGCCAAACGGCCAGCCCACTATTTGGTATCAGCTGGAAGACCGATCTTATGCGACAGGTGAGGAGCGCATTGGCATTCAGGGGCGGCAGCGGGGCTATTCCAATCAGAATGACAGCTGGATTACGGGCGTACTCTTTGTCTCCTGGAACATCATGGGGTACCGATGCCCCACCGCTGTTCCGCAGTAGCCCCCTCACCACCGGCGGGCCGAGTGGCTGAAATCTCCTATATTTGTGGCCCTTATGGAAGGGTTGCGGGACAAAATCGATATGGGAAAGCTGCCAAGCCATATTGCCATCATCATGGATGGCAATGGACGCTGGGCCCAGGAAAAAGGCCAGGACCGGTTGTTCGGCCATTTTCATGGGGTGGAGAGTGTGCGGGATATCGTTGAAGGTTGCGCCGAGCTGGGTATCGGGTATCTGACGTTGTATGCTTTCTCCACGGAGAACTGGGATCGTCCTGCCAAGGAGGTCACCGGGCTGATGGAATTGCTCGTGGAGACCATACGGAAGGAGATCGAGACGTTGAACAAGAACAATATCCGCCTGCACGTCATCGGCGACATGAGCATGCTGCCGGAATATGCCCGGAGCGAGCTGAGTGAGGCGCTGGAACTGACGGCCCGCAACCGCGGGCTCAACCTGGTGATGGCGCTTAGCTACAGCAGCCGCTGGGAGCTGACTGAAGCGGTCAAGAGCCTTGCAACCGACGTTCGGTCCGGGTTGCTGGATCCAGCTGCGATCACACAGGATACCTTGCAGCACTATTTGTCCACCCGGGACTTCCCGGATCCGGAGCTCATGATCCGGACCAGCGGTGAATATCGGATCAGCAATTTCCTGCTATATCAACTCGCCTATGCCGAATTGTATTTTACCAGCGTCCGCTGGCCGGACTTCCGGAAACAGAATCTTTATGAAGCAATACTCGATTTCCAGGGAAGGGAAAGAAGATTTGGTAAGACCAGCGCTCAGATCCAACAGGATTTGATCGCTCCTGGGAGTACTTTTTAACAAACACTTTTCATAAATCCCCTTAATTTGCCGCCTCTAAGCCCCCGGAATCGGGTCCCGGGAGCCAGAAATTAGCGCTAATTATAAAAACCGACTACTGGATGCTACGAAGATCGCTGTTTTGTGTTTTTTTATTGACCAACTACTGCTTACTGACGACAAATGCTGCTACGGCCCAGGTGATCGATTCATCCAAAATCCAGTCTCCCGATACCACCAAACCGCACGCACCCGATACTTCCAAGCCTCATATAGCCGACACGCTTCATCCGAACGTTTCCGATACATCCAAACCGCATGCAGCGGATACTGGTATTTCGGTCGACCCCGCGCTGGTGGAGTTGGCGACCGGTAAGATCCCTCCCCGCGAATATACCATCGCCGGCATAAAGATCACCGGTACCAAATATCTCGATGAATCGCTGCTCCAGTCTATTTCCGGGTTGACCGTAGGTGACAAGGTAACGATCCCGGGCGGCGATAATTTCAGCAAAGCAATCAACAACCTTTGGAAGCAGCACCTCTTTGCGGACGTCACGATCTATTTCACCAAACTGGTCGGGACCGACGTCTCTATCGAGATCAATGTGACGGAAAGACCAAGGCTTTCCAATTTTTATTTCAGGGGAGTAAAGAAAGGGGATGCGGATGACCTCACGACTAAGAGCGGGCTGATCAAAGGCCGCGTCGTGACGGAGGATATGAAGCGGGTTGCAATCAATGCCATCAAGAAATTCTATTCGGAGAAAGGCTACCAGGCCGTTACGGTGGCGGTGACGGAAGTGCATGATCCCGCCGTTCAGAACTCCGAGATCCTGACTTTTACGATCAATCGGGGGCCAAAGGTCAAGATTGAAGATATCACGTTCTTCGGCAACCAGGAGATCTCAAGTTCAAAGC
>DATMLR010000230.1:0-10517 GCA_035570015.1 Puia sp. | reverse complement strand
ATGCGCACCAAGTCCGGGATCATGCTCGGGCTTGGCGAACGGAAGGAAGAGGTGCTCCGGACCATGGAGGATCTGCGTGGCAGCGGCGTCGATGTCATCACGCTCGGGCAATACCTGCAGCCGACAAAGAAACACCTCTCTGTCGTTAGGTTCGTCCATCCCGACGAATTCGCTGAATTGAAGGAAGCAGGATATGAAATGGGGTTTGATTATGTCGAAAGTGGTCCGCTCGTCCGTTCCTCGTATCATAGCGAGCGCCATGTGATCCCCGGATATGGGAGAGGGGAATGGATTCGTCAAAAAACGGCCCTTCAATAATCCCATGTCGCGTACGATCGCCGTCGTTTTCTTCCTCATGACCGCGTCAACCGGCCGCTCCCAGCTTCGCTGGCGAAAGGTAGACACCAGCTTCGGCGCGCTCCCGCCGTCCGTTCACATCTACCGCTCCCCCGACAGCCTCGATGGCCTTCCCTTTATTGGCTATTATGTCTCCGCCCGGCTCAAAGACAAACGACTCCTCTTTACGACTCAAACGGCGACGAATAACCGGTTTACGCCAGCCCAGTTCTATCAGCTCGAACAACAACCTCTGGTCGTCGTCAACTCTGCCTTCTTTTCGATGACCACCGGGGAGATCTATAACCTCATCGTCCGCAACGGCCACCTCGTGTCCCGCAATCTTCCGTCGCTTCACGGTACCGGCCCCGACTCAGCCCTCTTTTATTACCCGACCCGGGGCGCAATCGGCATTGACCGGCGGCGCCGCGCCGATGTTGCCTGGACCTTTACTGACAGCGTCCGCATATGGCCTTATGCCTTCGAAGAAATGCCCGTCGTGGCGAAGGGGGCCGACTCCCTGCCGAACATCTATTACCTGAACGATATCACCTGGAAATGGTGGAAAATGCGCACTGCCGTCGGCGGCGGCCCGGTCCTGATCCACGACGGCAAGGTTCATATCACTAACCGTGAAGAGCAGCTCTTCCCCGATGCCGCGGGCGACCATCAGCCGCGCACCGCGATGGGCTATACCCGCGACGGTTTGTTCATTATCCTGGTCATCCAGGGTCGAACTCCCGGCCGGGCCGCCGGCGCCACGCTGCAGGAGGAGGCACGCATCATGTTGGGCCTTGGGTGTTATGAAGCGCTTAATCTCGACGGCGGCGGCAGCACTTGCATGCTGGTCAACGGCAAAGAGACGATCCGCCCCTCCGATCCAAACGGCGAGCGGCCACTGCCTACGGTATTCCTGATTAAACGGAAATAGCGGGCGCGCGAAGCGCGCCCGAATAAGCTAATTCTTCATATCCCACACCAGCGCACTAGCGCCCAATATCGCGGCGTCCGATTCTTTGAGGTGACTCACCAATATCTTCACCTTATTCTGAAAGACCTGGATGAGGTTCGCTTCCATATTCTCCCGCGTCGGCTTCAGGATCAGATCCCCTGCCTTCGTCAATCCGCCAAATAAGATGATTGCCTCCGGGCTGGAGAACATGACAAAATTCGCCAATGCCAGTCCCAGTATGGAACCGGTGAAATCAAAAATTTCCTTCGCCAGCGCGTCCCCCCGGATTGCCGCATCGTAAACGTGTTTCGAATCCAGCTTCTCTTTCGGCACGTCCCGCAGCAGGCTCGGCTCCGAATGCTGCTCCAGCTTTTCGACCGCGGTCAGCTTCACACCCGTTGCGGAAGCATAGCTCTCCAGCGACCCCTTCTTCCCAGTGCCCTCATGATACCGGCCATTTGGAATAATGATCGTATGTCCCAGCTCGCCCGCAAACCCATCATGTCCGTAGATCAGCTTACCATTCGCCACGATCCCGCTCCCCACGCCCGTTCCCAATGTGATCATGATAAAATCCTTCATGCCCTTGGCTGCGCCATACATCATCTCGCCGATCGCGGCCGCATTGGCATCGTTCGTCAGGATGGCCGGCAGCTGGAATTTGGCCTGAACCAACTTGGCTAACGGCAAGATCCCCTTCCAGGGCAGGTTGGGCGCATATTCGACTGTACCGCTGTAGTAGTTGCCATTCGGGGCGCCTACCCCGATCCCCCGCATGCGCCCCGAACCGCCCGCCTTGTCGATCAGCACCAGCAGGTTGGAATGCAGCTCGTCGATAAATCCTTCCACTGTCTCAAAGCCTCGCGTTGACATTTCGCCGGAGAACAAGAGATTGCCGTTCCGGTCCACGATACCATATTTGGTGCCCGTTCCGCCGATATCAATGCCGATCGCTAACGATTCATATGATAAAGAAGTAGAGGAAGCCTTTGCCATGCGTCAAAGATATCGTTTAATGGTTAATGTCCGCCTATCTGCTGGTCGAAATCCAGTCCCTGCGACTTGAGCACACTCCGCAGCTTAAGCGCCAACCAAGCCAGCAGCACATAGCAGACAACGGCGACGAGATAGCTATTGTGCATGCCGGTTGCCTCCCCAAGCTTGTCCCCTATAGCTCCCTGGAAGGGGGGAACAACCGCACCGCCTAGTATCATCATGATAAGGAAGGAAGACCCCTGCGACGTATATTTCCCGAGCCCGGCCACGCCCAGCGAAAAAATACAGGGCCACATGATTGAATTGCAAAGCCCCGCTGCCATGATGCAATAGACCGAAAGATAGCCAGTAGTCAGCACGCCTGTCAAGATAAAGGCGCCTGCCAGCAAAGCCAGCGTCAGAAGCGTTTTGACGGGTTTCTGCTGGCCGTAGAAAAATGCGACGATCGCAATGGCGACAAAAGCCGCATACGGATATAGATCGCTGACATCTCCGCTATACAAATGATTTACAAAGAGCGCGACTCCAAACGCCACAAAAGGTACCACCACCGTTGCGATCCTTTTGCCCATTTCAGAAAGATTGAACACCCCGATCGCACCCGTCCATCGGCCGATCATCAAGCTCGCCCAGTACAGGCTTACGTATTTGGAAATCTTGCTCTCATCCAAGCCGGCGACAGTCAGGTAATTCTTCTCGCGCAGGAGTGCGCCGAAATTGTTGTCGATGGTGACCTCAACGCCGACATACAGGAAAATTCCCAGCATCCCATAGATCAATTGCGGGTATTTCATGGCGCCCCAATGGTCCGGGCTTTTGACCGCCATGCTATTGGAGACGAATAGGATGCCCAGTACGATCACCAGCGTTGTAATCAGCAACGGCAGTTTTTGAATGCTCGTCAGCTGTCCGACGACGATGATGGCCACGATCAGCAGCGTCATCAAGGTGAGGGATCGCGACGCCTTGGCGCTTGTCTCGAAGTGCTCGTCATCCTTCCCCGCGGGCAGCGGGGAAAAAGTAAAGAACAAGGCCACCGCCGCAAATACACAAGCCACGATCAGAAAAAGGTTATTGATGTTGGTGACCGTTGCCGCGGCAGCATCACCTCCGACCTTACCAAACAGAAAAACGCTGAAAATGATCGGCCCGAGTGTCGTCCCCAACGAATTGACGCCGCCGGCAAAGTTCAACCGGTGACTGCCCGTCGAAGGATCGCCCAGAATGATGGCAAAGGGCTGCGCCGCCGTTTGCTGGAGCGAAAATCCAAGCGCGATCACAAAATAAGAAGCCAGCAAACCGGCGAAAGAATGCATATTGGCAAACGGAATAATGAGCAAAGCGCCCACAACAGATATCCAAATGCCGTAAATAATCCCTTTTTTGTAGCCAAGGCGGTTTAATATATCATATTTAAGTCCGCTTGATATGAGGTATAGCGCCAGTGACCCGATAAAATAGGCACCATAGAACGCGGAGCCAAGAAGCTGGGATTCGAATTGGGTCAGCGAGAAATTGTGCCGGCAAAATGGAATGAATATACTCTGCGACGCAGCAATAAATCCCCAGAAAAAAAACACAAGGACCAGCGTGGCAAGTGCGCCGGTGTTTGTGGGTTGTTTTGTTTGGATGGCTAGACTCACGGTTTTGGAATTGAGGTCTGAAAATAGCGAGATTTCCCGAAGCTAAAAATTTTTTCATCCGGGTTATACCGAATACTAGAAAAACCTTGCTAAATTGAACGACAATTGATTGCATGGAAATACTTCATGTATCTGCAGAATGTTACCCCGTCGCAAAGGCCGGCGGTTTGGGCGACGTAGTAGGGGCTTTACCAAAATATCAGCGTGCGCTGGGGCATATCGCCAAAGTGGTCATGCCCATGTACCGGACCAAATTTCTCAAAGACAATCAATGGGAGGTCGTTCATAAAGGCTATACCCACCTGCATGATTACTGGTTCAACTATACGGTTATTAAAGAGGCGACCAATAAGCTGGGTTTCGACCTCTATCTTGTCGATATCTATGGACTCCTCGACAGGGAAAAGATCTACGGCTATGGCGACGATACCGAACGGTTCTTCTCCTTTCAAATCGCCGTCACCGACTGGCTCAATTCCTGGGCTCATAACCCCGATGTAGTCCATGTCCATGACCACCATACCGCCCTTATCCCCTTCATGTTCAAGTACTGCTACGCGTACCGCAAGCTGGAAAATGTAGGTACCGTACTGACGATCCACAACGCCCAGTACCAGGGGCAGACGGGAATGGATAAAACGACCTATATCCCCGAATGGGATGTCTGGAAACGCGGGCTTCTTGAGTGGGAAGGCGCCCTCAACCCCCTCGCCTGCGGCATCCGCTGCTCCTGGAGGGTCACGACCGTGAGTCCGACCTACCTTCAGGAAATGCGCTATAGCTCCATGGGTCTTGAACCACTGCTCGAATATGAGAAGGGTAAATGCAGCGGAATCCTCAACGGTATCGACACCAAAGTCTGGGACCCCGCCACCGACCAATATCTCGAAAATCACTATACGGCGGAGACCGCGGAGGAAGGTAAAAAGCGGAGTAAGGAAGCTCTTTGCTTCCAGTACGGCCTGGACCCGCGGAAGCCACTTATTACTTTTATCGGCCGTCTCGTCGGGGACAAAGGCGCCGACCTCATCCCGCAAGCCGTCGAAGACTCCTTTTATTATATCGGCCGCCGCATGTGCTTCCTGATCCTGGGGAGCGGGTTATCTTCTATCGAAGGGCATCTCCAATCGATCCGGGATATGTCGCGCGGCGACTACAACACCTATATCGGTTATGATGAGGCGCTGAGTCACCTGATGTATGCGGGCGCCGACTTTATCCTGATGCCTTCCCGCGTCGAGCCCTGCGGTCTGAATCAGCTTTACGCCCTGCGCTATGGCACCGTCCCGGTCGTCCGAAACACCGGCGGCCTCCACGATACCGTGATGGACTATGGCGACCCAGGTGGCTATGGCATCCGGTTCCTCCATCCCTCCGTACAGGATATGACCCATGCGATCTGGCGGGCGACCGAACTGTTCTCGAACCGCGAAATGCTCAAAGACGTCCGGCAGCGGATGATGGGCCTGGACTTCAGCTGGGAGGCAAGCGTCAGGGCCTATCTGGACCTATACGAACAGATGCGCGCCGGCAATTAAAGCGACACGTTAGCTTGGAATAATAATTTAATCACTCAACAACAAACCGCTTGTATATGTCAAAAGAGATTTTATCCGTGATCTTGGGTGGTGGGGCCGGAACCCGGCTCTATCCCCTCACTGCCAGCCGTTCTAAGCCAGCCGTTCCGATCGCCGGCAAATACCGGCTTGTTGACATCCCTATCTCCAACTGTCTGAACTCGGGGATTACCCGGATGTTTGTCCTGACCCAGTTCAACTCCGCTTCGCTGAACCGGCATATAAAGAATACCTACCATTTCAGCGCCTTTAGCTCGGCTTTTGTCGACATTCTGGCTGCGGAACAAACCCCCGATAACCCCACCTGGTACCAGGGAACGGCCGACGCCGTCCGCCAGTGTCTCCGCCACCTCGGCCCCTTCGACAGCGACTATGTCCTGATCCTCTCGGGCGACCAGCTCTATCAGATGGATTTTATGGAAATGTTGAACCATCACAAAAAGTTGGGCGCTGATATCTCCATCGCCACCATCCCCGTCAACGCCCGCGACGCCTCCGACTTCGGGATCATGAAGATGGACGAAAGCGGGTTCATCAACACCTTCACGGAGAAACCCAAACAGGAAGCGCTTGGCCCTTGGGTCAGCGACACCGGCCATACCATGCAGGCTCAGGGCAGGAACTACCTCGCGTCGATGGGAATATACATCTTCAACCGGCAGCTGCTGAGTGATCTGCTCCAAAACGAATACGTAGAAGCCACCGACTTCGGCAAGGAAATCATTCCCCAATCGCTCGAAAAATATAAAGTCGTCAGCTATCAGTACGAAGGTTACTGGACCGATATCGGGAATATCCCATCCTTTTTCGAAGCCAACCTCGGTCTGACCAAGGACATCCCCGACTTCAACCTCTTTGATAACGAAAAGACGATCTATACCCGCGCCCGCATGTTACCTCCGGCAAAGATCAGCGGAACAACGCTTGAGAAGACCATCATCGCGGAGGGCTGCATTATCAATGCCTCGCGGATCGAGAATAGTGTCATCGGAATCCGGACCCGCATCGGCACCGGTACGACCATCGTCAGCAGTTACCTGATGGGCGTCGATTACTATGAGACCATTGAAGAGATCGAACAGGCGCAGTCTCACGGCCTGCCTACCGTCGGAATCGGTCACCGCTGCTACATCCGCAACGCCATCGTAGACAAGAATTGCCGCATCGGCGACGACGTCCGGATCAACGGCGGCCACCACCTCGAGAATGCCGACCACTCGCTTTATACCGTCAAGGAAGGCGTGGTCGTGATCAAGAAGGGCGCCGTGCTGCCAAATGGATTTGTGATCTAACGATAACCTATGCCCAACATCAACACTCCCGCCGGCTCCCGGCCGGGGACCAACACCAAACCACTGCTGACCACCGGGCAGATCATTACCATGAGCTTTGGCTTTCTGGGGATCCAGTGCGGTTTTGCACTCCAGAACTCCAATACCTCACGCATCCTACAGTCCTTCGGGGCCGACGTCGACCAATTGCCCGCCTTCTGGCTGGTCGCCCCAATCATGGGGATGATCATCCAGCCGCTCATCGGCCATTACAGCGACCGCACCTGGAACCGGCTGGGACGACGCAAACCCTATTTTCTGACTGGCGCCCTCCTCTCTGCCCTTGCGCTTTCCCTGGTGCCCAACTCCGGCGCCCTGGCCGGTTTTATTCCAGCCCTCTGGATCGGCGGGGGCTTCGTCATGATCATGGATGCTTCCTTCAACGTCGCGATGGAACCTTTCAGGGCGCTGGTGGCGGACAATCTCCCGGACAGCCAGCGCGCCAAGGGATTTGCCATCCAGGCCTTTCTGATCGGCATCGGAGCCGTCGCCGGTTCCTATATGACCAGCATCCTCGCGTGGCTAGGCTTCAACCAGGTCTCGGGTCCCAATGGAGTTGCCGACAATATCAAATACTCCTACTATATCGGCTCCACCGTTTTTGTCCTGGCAATACTCGTAACCATTTTTTTTTCACGGGAATATCCGCCGGAAGAATATCAGCGCTATAATGGTCATCCCGATGCAAAGGAGGAGAAAGCAGGTCTTGGCCAGATCGCAAAAGACTTCCGGAAGATGCCAAAGACGATGCGCCAGCTGGGCCTCGTACAGTTCTTCAGCTGGTTTGCCATGTTTAGCATGTGGGTTTTTATGAGCCCCGCGGTCGCGACGCATGTGTACGGTCTTACGGGCGACTACGTGCACACCAAGGCGGGTAACGATGCCGGTAATGTTGTTGGCAATGCCTTTGGTGTCTACAATGGAGTAGGTGCATTATTTGCGCTCTGCCTGACGCCGATGGCGCGGCGGCTGGGAAGAAAGATGACGCATTCGATCGCCCTGCTGATCGGTGGCATCAGCCTGATCTCAATCTTCTTTGTCCGGGGCCATTGGGGTCTTTACGCTTCCATGATCGGCATCGGCATCGCCTGGGCCAGCATCCTGTCCATGCCCTATGTCATCCTCAGCAGCAGTATCCCCGCCGGTAAGATGGGCATCTATATGGGGATCTTTAATTTCTTTATCACCCTTCCACAGATCGTCAATGGTGTTTTCGGCGGCTGGATCGAGAAACATATCTATGGCGGTCAGCCGATCTATTCCATCGTGCTCGCCGGATTCTGCCTGATCGCCGGTGCGGTCTCGGTGCTGTTCGTCTATGATGGCGGCGCCATCCGCATCGACCAGGAGAAAGCCGGATTCTACGCGGATCAATTATCTTGACCATATGTACAGACTATTCGCTCTCCTCGGCGCTTTCGCCTCATTCTCCGCCAATGCGCAGGTCTATCCCACCAACTGGTGGACCGGAATGCACTATTCGAAACCGGAACTGATGATCCATCTCAAAGACATCGGCAATGCCGCCTCGGTCAGCGTCTCCTATCCGGGCGTCACCATCACCGACTGGCATCACGTCGAAAATCACAATTATCTCTTTCTCCATTTAATGATTAGCCCTTCTGCAAAGCCTGGCCGGATGGAGATCCATGTGCAGGAAAAAAAGGGCGACTCCGTAAAGGATGTCGTTGTCGTCTATACTCTCCTTCCCCGCCGCCACGGCAACGGCACAACCTACGCTCAGGGCGTCACCTCCAAAGACTTCATCTACTTCCTCATGCCCGACCGCTGGTCCAACGGCGACCCCTCCAACGACCGCATCCCCGGTCTAAAAGACCAATCCCTCAACCGCGACAGCATATTTCTAAGACATGGCGGCGATTTCCAGGGCATCCTTAACCACCTCGATTATCTTCAGTCTCTCGGCGTGACCACCCTCTGGATGACCCCCGTCATCCTAAATGACATGCCTAACCGCACCGAACACGGCTATGCTTTCACCGACCACTACAGCATCGAACCCCGCCTCGGGGGCGCCGAAATGTACAAGCGCCTCGCTGACTCTCTCCACAAGAGAGGTATGAAGCTCATCCAGGACGCCGTCTACAACCATGTGGGCCTATATAACCGGTTCGTTCAGGACCTGCCGGAGAAATCCTGGCTGCACCAATGGCCTCAATACACTCAAACCAACTATCGCGACCAGGTTTGGTTCGATCCACACGCGAGCCAAAGCGACCGGAAGATCATGAGCGACGGCTGGTTCACCCGGCAAATGCCCGACCTCAACCAGGACAACCCCGATGTTTCCGAATTTCTCATCGAACATGCCATCTGGTGTGTCGAGACCTTTGGCGTCGACGGCTGGCGCATCGACACCTATATCTATTGCAGCCTGCCCTTCATGAATACCTGCAATTCCGCCCTGATCGCCGAATATCCGAAGATGACGATGTTCGGCGAGACTTGGGTCCACGGTACCGCCAATCAGGCTTACTTTGTCCGCAACAACCTGAATGTCCCCTTCCATAGTAACCTCATGGGCGCCGTCGACTTTCAACTACTGTTCTCCGGCATTCAGCCGGCCGTGCGCGATACATCCGGCGGGGGTGGGGGAGTGGGCGAGCTTTACAACACCCTCAGCAACGACTTCCTCTACCAGGACCCGACCCGCAACGTCATCTTCCTCGACAACCACGACATGACCCGCTTCTTCTCCGGGATCGGCGAAGACACCGCCGGACAGAAGATCGGTATCGAATGGCTCCTGACGGAGCGCGGCATCCCCCAGCTCTATTACGGGACCGAGATCTGTATGAAAGGGATCGACAACCCGGATGGCAATGTCCGCCTCGATTTTCCTGGCGGCTGGCCTGGGGACAAGAAGAACGCCTTCACCGGTGACGGCCTTGCGCCTTACGAAGCGGATGTCCAGCAGCTGGTCCGGACCCTCGCTAATTTCCGCCTCCACTCCAGCGCGCTGAAGACGGGCAAAATGATGCAATACGCCCCTCGCGGCGGATTATATGTCTATTTCCGATACGACGAAAAGCAAACAATCCTCTGTGCGATGAACCCCGGCAACAAGCCCCACAAAATTGACTTCAGCCACTACAGCGAGCGGACCGCCGGCTTTACCCGAGGCGTCGATATTCTGACCGGGCAGTCGTATTCACTTGATCAACCTATTGAAATCCCGGCCCGGACGATGTGGGTACTCCATCTAAAATAGCACCGAATTTACAGCATGATCTCTCTTATATAGAACCTCCCCCAATTACCCCAGTCCTTCATCCGGCTGTTAATCGTCTCAAACAACGCCGCATTGGTGACCTTTTTCCCTTTTGCCGGCGGGACCAAAACGGTCTCCGACACCGGTATCGCTTCCACTTTTGTCGCAAACCACGTGATATGTTCATGAGGTAATGCTACCCCCAGGATCATGCCCGGTAACCCGGTAAAAGACTCCGGGCCGCCCGTGGTCAATATTTCATCGGTATAGAAAGCCACTATGTAGATAGAATCCATGACGAGGCCGTTAGCACGGCGACAGTTGAACCCCGCGATTACGCGGGTCTCATCGGTGATCTTCCACTTAATATGGCGCAACGTATCCTGTACGAGGAATGTCTGCTCAAAAACGATCTTCTGACCCACCGTTTTCCCCTGGTCAAGATCGTCA
>DATMLR010000229.1:0-5057 GCA_035570015.1 Puia sp. | reverse complement strand
GCTGCAGCGGAGGCTTCTCGCCCTGCGCCCGCTGAACAAGCCGGACGATGCCGGCGAGCACGGACTCTCCGGCCGAAGCGGTCACCTGGGCTTTGACAGTGCCGGAGACGAGCAGGCTGCCGCCGATCAGGGTGTCTTTGGCGGCCTTATCCACCGGCAGGCTCTCCCCCGTTAGGATCGATTCATTAACCTCGGCTACCCCCCATAGGATCTTGCAATCCGCCGGTATGGCTTCGCCCGAACGGATAAGGATCAGGTCACCGCTTCTCAGCCGGGTGCTCTCGACAGGAAACAGGATTTCCTGGTGCTGGTCGTCAAAGGCGATCATATTGGCCATCGTCTTTTGAGAGACCGCCAGCTTTTTCAGGGATCGCTGGGTGGCCTGAATGGAGGCGTCCTCCAGATAGTATCCAAAGAATACAATAGTAATGATCGCAGCGGCTGTCTCATAGAACTGATATGCCGGGCCGAGGTGAAAAACTGTGCCGGCCAGGCTGTAGCCGAAGGCCGCGGTAGCACCCAGGACAATCAGGACATTCATATTCGGTGAGCCATTCAGCAGACTTTGGATGGCACTGCGACCAAAAAATCGCGCGCCGGCGATGTATACCGGCACACCCAACAGCAGCTGCACCCAAGGCTGCATCAGCACATGAAGGCCGGACAATCCCGGCGCCATCGGCAGCATCAGTAAGATCGTGAAGGGCAGGCAGAATAGGAAATAAAGCAGATGTTTGTTATACTGTTGTCCGGCGGATCTTGCACCTCCCTGCTCTCCGACGACGGTATAGCCGAGCTTGCCTATACCTTGTTGCAATTGCCGCTGGTCCAGATCTCCCTTGATATCAAAACTAACGTCCCCGCCGGCCAGGCTAACCTTCACATTCTGCCCGCCTTTTTTTTCCAGGAATTTACTGATGGTGATTGCGCAGGTTGAGCAGCTCATTCCTTCCACTTTCCAGTTAATAGTTTCCATATAAACTACAAAGCTACCATATCTTTATGGCATGGAGCTCTGCTTTCATCTGCAGGAAATAGAGAAGGCTGCCCGGGACTTCTGGCGGGAGTTCCCGACGGAAAGGGTTTTCGCTTTTCATGGTGATATCGGAGCGGGCAAGACTACCTTTATTCATGCATTATGCAGCGGGAAGAAGGTAAGGGACACGGTCGGAAGTCCGACCTTCTCAATTATCAATGAGTACGAGTACCCCGGCGGGAAGATCTTTCATATTGACCTGTACCGGCTGAAGGATGAAGAGGAGGCTCTGCGGGCCGGGGTCGAAGACGTGCTGTATAGTGGCGAACTATGCCTGGTGGAATGGCCGGACAGGGCGCCCGGGATCTTTCCCCCCGGGACAATCCAGCTGCAGATCCGGGTAATCGACCGCGATATTCGGGAAATTATTGTAATTTGAAGACCCATGTAATTTGATGGCCCAATTATGTCGCAGCAAAAGCCAGTTATCAGCACCTCTTTCAGCTACGAAACCTTAGAAGAAACACTGGACGTCAAGCCCAAGGGCGTTCCTCTGCATATCGGCATGCCGAAAGAGACGGCCTTCCAGGAAAACCGGATCGCACTGACGCCGGATGCAGTGGGAGTGCTGGTGAGCAATGGGCATAATGTTGTCATTGAACATAATGCGGGCGAGGCCTCGCACTATCGGGATAAAGACTACAGCGAAATGGGCGCACGGATCGTGTTTGACAAATCAGAGGTCCTCAAGGCCCCCATCCTGGTCAAGAGCGCCCCCGTGATCGATGAAGACATTCCATTGCTGCACCTGAACCAGATCGTCATTTCTCCGATCCATCTTTCCGCGATGAAGGCGGAGCTGCTGCAGAAAATGATGGAGAAGAGGATCACCGGGATTTCGTTCGAGAACCTGAAAGATGACAGCGGTACTTATCCGATCGTCCGGAGCATGAGCGAGATTGCCGGGAGTGCAGTCATGCTGATCGCGGGGCAGTACCTGAGTTCCTTTAATCACGGAAAGGGGGTGCTGCTGGGAGGGATCTCCGGTATCCCGCCGACGAAAGTCATCATCCTGGGGGCCGGCATTGTCGGCGAGTTCGCCGCTCGTGCGGCCCTGGCGCTTGGAGCCAGCGTCAAGGTCTTCGACAACAGCGTTTACCGGTTAAAGCGGCTACAAAACAATATCGGTCAGCGGATGTGGACTTCCGTCATGGAACCACGTATCCTGGCCAAGCAGATCAAAACTTGTGAGATTGCGGTAGGCGCCCTGTCTTCCCAGAGCGGAAGGACGCCGGTGGTGGTCACCGAAGAAATGGTCAGCAATATGCGGCCGGGCAGTGTTATTATCGATGTGAGCATTGACCGGGGCGGCTGTTTCGAGACGTCCGAGATCACGACGCACGAACATCCGGTCTTCCAAAAATATGGGGTCATTCATTATTGCGTTCCTAATATCCCATCGGGATTTGCGCGGACGGCGTCGCATGCGATCAGTAATGTTTTGATGCCTTTGTTGCTGGAAGCGGGCGAAGAAGGCGGATTCGAGAACCTGGTATGGCACAAGATCCACTTGCGCAGCGGCATTTATCTGTTCAAGGGAGCGCTCACCAATTTCCATCTCAGCCAGCGGTTCGATCTGAAATATACCGATTTGAATCTGCTGATCGCGAGCCAGCGTTAAGGTTCTATTTATAATCGCCAATATTAATCACTTTTTCACAAAAATCATATTCCTGCGGATCGTTCGAGCTGACGATAACCAGGCGGGCGGCGCCATATTTGGGGACCAGCTGCTGATAGAGTGCGATCCCTTCGGCGTCGAGGTTTGTGCAGGGTTCGTCTAATAAAATGACGGCGGTATCGGAGAAAAGCGCCTGGGCAAGCTTGAGGCGTTGCTTCATTCCCGAAGAAAAGAAGCGGATCTGCTTTTGCTCTGCATTGTCCAAACCGACGGCATCGAGTATCGAAGAAATGCCAATGGAAGGTAAAAAAGGCTTAAAGGCGGAGTGAAATTTCAGGAACTCCCCTGCCGTCATTTCCTCGACAAGATCCAGGTACGGAGCGGAAAGCGAGAGATAACGATAGGCCTGATCGGGCGGAATGTCGGAATTACCCGCGTACCGCACAACCCCTTCACTAATCGCGATGGCGCCGGCGATTATTTGCAGAAGGGTCGACTTACCGGAACCGTTTGGGCCGGTGATCGCATAGTGTTGTCCGGGGAGGAATTCGTACCCAAGATGACGAAAGATCCAGTCGCGGTTGAATCGTTTACCAGCATCAGTCAGCGTAATCTTCATCAAAGCTGCTTTTGCTGTAGCGTTTAATGATGCCACGGCCGCTTTCCCGGATAAAGGCGATGATTTCGTCCCGTTCGTCGCTGGCGGGAAACTCCTCTTCCAGGAACTCGAGGGCCTGACTGGTATTCATGCCCTTATTATAGATAACCCTGTATATATCGAGGATATGATTGATCTTGTCTATCGTGAATCCTCTGCGTTTCAGGCCGACGGAGTTGACACCGGCATAGCTCAGGGGCAGTCGGGCCGCCTTGATATAGGGGGGAATATCCTTACCGACCAATGAGCCGCCGCCGATAAAGACATGTGAACCAACCTTGACGAATTGATGGATCGCGCACATCCCGCCGAGAATGACCCAATCGCCCAGCACGACATGGCCGGCCACCTGTGAATTATTGCTCAGGATACAATTGTCGCCGATAATACAGTCATGGGCGATATGGCTATATGCCAGGATCATGCAATTGCTGCCGACCGTTGTCCTCCAGCGATCGCGGGTCCCACGATGTACCGTGACAAATTCCCGGATGGTCGTATTGTCGCCGATCTCTACCGTCGTCTCTTCGCCGTCGAACTTAAGGTCTTGAGGATCAGCAGAGATAACTGCGCCGGGGAAGATCCTGCAATTTCGGCCGATCCGGGCCCCTTCCATAATGGTCACATTGCTTCCGATCCAGGTTCCTGCTCCGATCTGAACATTTTTATGAATCATTGTGAAAGGGTCCACTTGAACATCGGGGGCCAGCCGGGCTTCCGGATGGATGGAAGTGAGCGAGTGGATCATTCGGCCGTTAATTGGTTGATTTTCAGTTTCTTGGATCATTATTAACTCTTCCTTGCGGATTGCTGATTTCTTCATAAAAAGTGCTGAGGACTACCCCGAATCTCACAAAAATAAACTTATTTAACGCAATTTCCCCAATTTATAATCTCTTAACTTCTCTTTACCAGTTGCGCCATGAGGTCTGCTTCGGTGGCGATTTTGTTCCCCACATAGACGGTTCCGCGCATTTCGCATATCCCGCGCCGGATGGGATTGAGAAGCTCCATTTTCAAGATCATTGTATCACCGGGGACTACTTTGTGCTTGAATTTGCAGTTGTCAATCTTGAGGAAGTAAGTGTCATATTCGCCGGCGGGCATGGCATTGATGCAAAGGATCCCGCCGGTTTGAGCCAGCGCTTCAATCTGAAGGACGCCGGGCATGACAGGGTTGCCGGGGAAGTGGCCGACGAAGAAGGGTTCGTTGAACGTAACGTTTTTGATGCCGACGATATGCCGGTCGGTGAGCTCGATGATCTTATCGACGAGGAGGAACGGAAAGCGGTGAGGCAAAGTCTTTTCGATCTGTTGCGTATTGAAGACCGGAGCCTGATTGGGGTCGTAGATCGGCGTATTCTTGAGGTGCTTGTTCTTTTTGATGTATTGCTTGATCCGCCTGGCAAAATCCACATTGGTGGAGTGGCCGGGACGGTTGGCGATAATATGGCCTTTGATAGGATAGCCGATCAGGGCCAGGTCTCCGATCACATCCAGCAGCTTGTGACGGGCCGGTTCATTGGGAAAACGTAACTCGAGGTTATTGAGATACCCTTCACTCTTGATCTCGATCTTGTCCCGTTTGAATGCTTTGGCCAGCCGCTCCATTTCTTCGGCCGTACCGGGTTTGTCGACGACGACGATGGCGTTGTTGATGTCTCCGCCCTTGACGAGGTTGTGGTCGAGCAGCATTTCCAGCTCATGCAGGAAGCAAAAGGTGCGGCAAGGGGAGATCTCGG
>DATMLR010000228.1:0-10292 GCA_035570015.1 Puia sp. | reverse complement strand
TATTGAAGAATTTGTCGGTATTGGTCCCCTGCGCATTGTACTTGCTCAGCGACTGCCCATTCAGGTTCGTCACCACATGATACAAATATACGCCATTTGCCAGCCGGTTACCATACATATCCGTACCGTTCCATTTGTACTCCGTTATATTCGTACCTACATGCAAAGGCCCAAGTTCCTCCTTCGTGATCTCCCGTACCACCTTCCCCGTAATGGTCAGGATCTGGATCTTGATGTTCTGCGGCACCTGGCTGCCCGTGATCGTAAAGACAAAGGCCGTTGAAGTGCTGAAAGGGTTTGGATAGTTGAACACATTCGAGATCATCGGCTTGTTGATCACCGTGAACGCGACCCGGTAGGGTCCCGTGCCCGCCGTCGTACCCAATTCATCCTTGCCGCTTACGATCAGCTGATAGACATCCCCCTGCGGATTCGACTGCGTAGAGAAAGTCGGCGTGAAATCAACCGTTGCTATATTGTTGTTCACGCTGGTAGCAGGGGTGAACCGCACGGTATCGCCGCTGAAATAGTAATTATGCAGCGAGCCGTCCGGGTACATGACCTGCACCGTGATGAGCGACGTATCCTTCAGGAGCAGATACGGCGATTGGCTTTGCAGCTTGACCAGGATATGCGGCTTCGCCGACACGATGTCATCGTTCAGGATATGGACATTGTCAAACGTCACATCCAGCGTCGGCGCCCGGCTATCCCCCTTCACATAGACGGTCTTATAAAGGAAGTTGTTAAAGAAGTATTGCTCCGGCTGCACATTCGGATTGAAATCCACATAGATCGTATTCGCGCCTTGAAACTGTGCCGAAGAGAACGTATAATCGAGGATGAGCGTATCCCCGCTGACGATCGGCCTTCGCTTCGGCAACGCGATCAGATGGGTGACATTGTGTGCATCCAGGATGTACATCTTGATCGTCATGCTGTCAAAGGCGAAGGGGCTGATATTCTTGAACGCAACCGAAAATTCGATCGGCTGCCCCAGCACAACGGTATCCGGCGCCCTCAGCACGAGATTCGGCGCTATCGCCCCTTCGGGCACGGGCGTATAATTCAACCGCCAGTAATCCAGCTGATACGGTAGCGCATTCACGCTGTCCTGCGTAGCGAGCCTCAATTGGATATTCGGGTATTGCTTGGCGTTGATCGATGAAATATCGAAGTCCTGTACCGCTCTCGGAAGCTGGTACAACGTCGTATAATTTCCAAGCGTGTCCACACCCACTACTTTTACCCCCGCCGTATCTGTTACCGGATTGCTCAGATCGTGACCCCGCCAGTGCACCTGGCCCCATTTTGCAGCCGGTCCGAAGATCGGCGACAAAACGCTGCCGGCATAATACGTATTATAGAAGAAAATGTTCTGCGTGATCTCCCCCGTCAGACCCTGTGACAGCTGCCATACGGGCGTGAAGCTCGGGTCATTCTTCTTAAAGACAAAAAACCAGTAACGCGGATAACTGATCGAATCGATCGCCGCGAATCCCGCGTTCTTCAGCACATTGTAGATCGAATTACCCGCCCCGTAAGTCGATTGATCCGACGACCAGGTCGCCGCGTAGGAATTCCCGCCTGTACTGTCGCAATCGAAACTCCGGACTACAATGTAATAGCCATTGGGCACGCTGTCCAAAAAGCGCATCGCCAGGTACCGGCTCGCCGGCGTCATATACGAGAACTCGAAATCCCAATTATTATAAGAGTTACAGTTCGCCGATCCGCTCCCGCTCAGGTACAGATTGTTCCCGCTGCCGTCTACATCCTTCCACGCGGTGAGCGTTACAGGGTTAAAGACATTGAACATAAAGGAGTGACCCACACACGCGCTCTGGATATAGTTATTCCCGTCCACTCCGACCTCAAAATCCTCCGAAAAGGTCACATAAGGATACATGCCGTTAGTCACATAAAAGGCGTGCTGAGCCTTGGCAAATTGCCACTGCCGGTTCGCCGCCAGCACGATACTGTCCCCTGTGGATCCCAGATGTTGGAAATAATGCGACTGGTTCATCCCCACTGAGCTGTGCGCCGGATCGATATAGACAAAGGACGCACCGGCCCACGCTGCCGACTGACCCGCAGCAGGCGCAGCCGCCACCCGCCAGTAATAGACGACACTGTCCAGGAACGTGACCCCCGGATTGAACTCCAGCTCACCGCCGACCTGTGTCAGCGTCTTGGTCACAAGCATCGGCGAATTGAAGAGCTGGGACGTATCCAGCTGCATCGTGTATTGCGCGCTTGGGATCAGCGGATTGTTAGTCGAAGCCACCAGCGTGGCAGTCGGCGTATTGATGATCGCATAATTATAGGGATAGACCGGCGTTGCCCCATTCTGATAAACGTAAGCGTCGACGGTAACCGTATTGTTGGCATAGGTCACCTCCGGGAGCAGGTTCCCGGGATCGATCGTGACCGTGATCTTATTATCCCCGATATCCCGGGTCGGAACGATCGGCACCTGAATCTGGATCGAATCCGAATACCAGATACCCCACAGCTTCCCGCTATATAGGGTCGTGGTTGTCCCGTTCGGATACGTCCGCTGGACCAGCACCCCCACGGAATCCGCCACCGCCTTGCCTAGGTTGTAGAACTTTGCCTTGACCGTGAACGAAGTGTTGCTCGTCGAAATAAAGGACGGATTGACCGAAACCGTAGACGCTTCGACATCATAGTCGGTCGGCATCTGATACAGATGCAGCGCCGGATCACCATTCATACAGAACTGCTCGACGTGGATCCGCGCGAAATAATCGCCGGGCACGGCATTCAACAGATACGCCAGCGCGTCGTCCTCCAGCACCCCGATCGTCTTGCCGTAGTCCGATCCGCTCATCAGGGTATACGCCCCGGTTAGATAAAGATTCACGTAATTCACGATCTGGAAGCTCGTCGCCGCGACGAATATGCTCGAACCCCGCTCACTTGCCAATTCATAAGTCTCCGACAAGGTCATACTCTGACCGGACGGCCTTAACGGATCGTAAATGAAAAAGTTCCCCGCATCACAGCCATTTACCAGGAAGATCGGGTATTTACCCTGATTGTTGTACGTACTCGGCTGGTCCAATCCATAGTCCAGTACGGTATTGGAAGAGTGCCCGAAATAATTTATAAGGCTAATGCCCGTGGAGAACAGCCCGGCGATCAGGCTGGGCGGGACCGTCGTCCCTACCGTCGCATTCCCGTCGCAGAAGAGGCTCACACTCGCCCCGCACAACGTATCGGTAATGATCTGCTGATATGCAACCATATAACTACACAGCTGCGGCCCGAGAGAGACGTCGCTGACACCGGTGAGCTGGACGACATTCTTCATCCACAACCGGCCGGCGATCGTACTTGGAGCTGTAGCCCCCGCCGACTCGTATTCTTTCACCTTTTCCAGGTAAGTAGCCAGCTCCGTCCCGTTGATCGCCGACATCCGCCCGATCGGGGTCAACGGCTGGGAACTGGCGCCACTGGCGGCGGCCAGCATATTGTCCGACGCCGGATAACCCCAGGTAGGCATCTCATCCAGCTGAGCGGTAAGCGGGTCATGCTCCTGCTCGCTATACAGATTGAACTGGT
This sequence comes from Puia sp., assembly GCA_035570015.1. Lineage (GTDB taxonomy): Bacteria > Bacteroidota > Bacteroidia > Chitinophagales > Chitinophagaceae > Puia. Next base: position 6,704 of record DATMLR010000228.1, on the reverse strand, counting down.
CATAGGTCATCGAGTGTCCCAACAACAGCACATACTGCGGCGGGGCTGCCCAGTCGGCCCGCGCATATCGGAGGAAATTCTGGATCGACAACGGATGGATCTTGATCCCGAACGCAAACTGATCGATCAGGTCACTGATATCTACGACGGTCGTATTGAAGCTGCCGCCCGCCACTGAGTTGCGGTATGTCTTATAGTCCTGCACCGGATTATCCCCAGGCGTGGAACTCGTATTCAACAGCGAATTGGAAATAATGACATAGTTGCCCTGGTTAGCGCTGGCAGCATAGTTCGTAAAATTCTTGACCGTAAACCCGGTGACCGTCTGGACCGTTCCCGGATCCTCATTCACCAGCAGAAGCTGGGTCGTGGAGGACGACCCCGGCAGCACAAACGACAACGAATTGTTGGGATTCTCCACGGCAGTATACCGCAGCCCATTTGTCATATCATACAAGATCGGAGTATACCCGTTTATCAACGGAACATCCGTGATGTTCAGCAAGTACCCCGCTGATTTGGCCGGCAGCTGGAACGGAAAAGTCTCCTGCCCGCCGAAGTCATACAACCGGGGATAGTTCAGCTCATAGAAGCTCACCACGACCGGGTCCGTCGGTATCGCGCAGTTATTGGTAAATGTCACCGGTGCGGTATTCGAGCTGATCAGGCTCATGGGCACATTCTCGGTCGTTAACCAGTCATTGTAGCCGTTCATCACCGAGTCGGCCACCACCGTTCCATTCACAGAAACGGCAACCGTCCGGGGATTGTCGTAATCTCCTACCATCCCGAATCGGATGCTCGCATTCGGCCCGCTCGTATAAACATACAGATTGGACAAGCTGTTGTCTGTCCAGGGCCCACCCGGATAGATCGGACCAGAGCTCCAGAACTCACCCATATCATATGCCGACGAATACAGGGCCTCCCCGACAATCTCTGCAAATCCCGTGTTGATCTGCGAACGATAATATATACCGGCAGTATACATGAAATAAGTCTCGGTCGGCAACGGCGATCCCGCCGGGTTGTTCGGCGTATTCAGATAATGGAATGTATTGCCCGTTGCATTAACGGTGAGGAAAAAAACGGCCGTATCCGTCTCCAGGCTCTTGTGTTGCGTATGCTGATAAATAGGATTCCTGTAGAGGGGCGCATCCGGCACCCCGTCGTTCATCTGGCCCCAGAACTCGATGTAATCGCTGGGGCCCAGCGTCCCGCTTGCCGCGGTTGTATAAATCGGCACCTCCTTCCCATTGCGGAATAGCTGGAAATTCTGCACCGGAACATTCCCGAGACCCGCACTGGCAATCACCGATTGCGGGATCCGGTATAACCCCGTCGCCCCCACCTTGAATTTATAGTAGGTATTGCTGAAATTGATCCATTCATTATTGTAAGGCTGGGCGGATAACCCCAGACTAAACAGTAAGATCAGAATCGTAAAAAAATGTTTCATACTATGTCATTTTATCCGGGTCACCGCGCCGGCACCCCCTTCTTCTCCTTCTTCCGCAGGTCGACCTTCAATGAAAATACATTGGTATATAAGGGATAGGACTGATTGGCCAAATTGGTGAACGCGTAGTCGATCTGAATATCCCCCACCTTGAAACCCACTCCTATGCTGGGCTGGTAGATCCAGATCTTCCGGCTGTTTGTTGTATCCCGATCATCCAGCACCTGCTGGAAGTTGTCGATCCCCGCCCGGACAAAGAAGACATTCCGGAACGACAGCTCCAGACCCACCCGCGGGTCAAGGCTGATGGGATTGCTGCTCACTACGGTATTCCGGCGGCCGTCGAATGTCGCATCGATATCCGCCTCGATCAGCAAACTCAATTTTCTGTTCATCGGAATGCTATACGAGCCTCCGACGATGAGCTGCGGAGCCGTTAGCTCGATCGACTTGCCCGGTATCATATTCTCGGTCTCATAGAACACCTCCTGTACCGCCTGATCCAGACTGAACGACCAGGCATTGAACGTCGTCGTGATGTCCTTGCCTACTACCCCGACCTTCCAGCGATTGCCGATGATCTGCAACGCCGCATCTACACCGAAACCCCACGCATGCGCAAAGCTTCCGGCCTCCTGGTAAATGATCTTTGCATTCCCCCCGAAGTTGAAGATGTTCCCGTTATGCGTTTTGCTTTGCTGCGCCAGCGAGAGGACGAGCGCATAATCCGCGGACGAGAACGTCGTGATATTGGAAAAATTCACCGAACCATCCGGCTGGACCAGGAATAACGTATTTGGAATATCATCAACGGCAAACCTTAGCAGCGTGATCCCCAACGTCCGCTTGTTATCCTTCAGCGGAAGGGTCAGGTTCCCGAAGTCATACTTGCCCACCCCCGCAAAATATTCCGCATGCATCAGACTCACCTGCGGAACATCCCTGACATTCGCCAAGGCAGCCGGATTCCAATAACCCGCAGTCCCATCCGTTACCGACGCGACCTGCGCATTACCCATGGCCATGCCCCGCGCCCCCGCGCCGATATTGAGAAATTCATTTGAGTATTGGGTGAATTGCGCGAAAGCGGATAGCTGAAGTAAGGACCCGGCAATGATCAGGAAGGAGTATAAACATATCTTACCCCGCATTCTTTTCAACATAAGCCAACGGTTATCGGTTTTTAGCGGATATCCAGATATAACGGGCTTCTCATCAGATTATTGTACCATAAAAACCCCTAATTTGCGCCAAAATCCCGAGCTCCAAGATGACGCTGATCGAAGAACTAAAATGGCGCGGTATGATCCAGGATATCATGCCCGGAACAGAAGAACAACTGGCAAAGGAGATGACCGCCGGCTATATCGGTTTTGATCCCACCTCCGACAGCCTCCATATCGGCAGTCTGGTGCCCATCCTCGTCCTGGTACATCTCCAAAAGGCTGGCCATAAACCAGTTGCATTGGTCGGCGGCGCCACCGGCATGGTCGGCGACCCAAGCGGCAAGAGCGAAGAACGAAATCTCCTCAGTGAGGACGTCCTTAACCACAATCTCACCTGCGTCAAACGACAACTCGAGAAATTCCTCGACTTTAACCCCGAACTCCCTAACGCCGCCGAAGTAGTCAATAACTACGACTGGTTCCGTGACATGCATTTCCTCGATTTCATCCGCGATATCGGCAAACATATTACCGTAAATTATATGTCTGCAAAAGACAGCGTCAGGAAGCGTCTTGATGGTGAGAATGGCATGAGTTTTACCGAATTCACCTACCAACTGGTGCAGGGATACGACTTCTACTGGCTTTATACGAATAAAAACTGCAAGCTCCAGATGGGTGGCAGCGACCAATGGGGCAATATCACTACCGGCACCGAACTCATCCGCCGCAAATCCGGCGGCGAAGCCTTTGCCTTCACCTGCCCCCTCCTGACTAAAGCCGACGGCGGCAAATTCGGAAAGACCGAAAAAGGCAATATCTGGCTGGATCCGGAGAAGACCTCTCCTTATCAGTTCTACCAGTTCTGGCTGAATGCCAGTGACAGGGACGCAGAAAATTGGATCAAAATATTTACGTTCCTATCAAAAGACGATATTGAATCACTTACCAGGCAGCATTCGGTCAACCCTGACCAACATTTACTTCAAAAACGACTGGCATCGGAGGTCACGACATTCGTTCATGGAAGCGAACATTTGAATGCCATATTAGCAAATTCTCAAGGCTTCTACGGTGGGAATGTTATGCAGTTTATAAAGGTAACCGGATCACTTGAATTAGAAAATAGCGGCGTCCCTGTCACCGTCTCTGGGAGTAATCTGCCAGTCGATGCCGTTACTTTCCTTACTGAAAGCAGCAGTTTTTTTTCAAGCAAAGGCGAAGCGCGTAGGATGATCTTACAAGGAGGTGTGAGTATTAATGAGCAAAAGATAACTGACCCAAAGACAATGATCGATGAATCTGTTTTTGTAAATGGTACACACGCCCTCGTTAGAAAAGGCAAAGAATACAATCTCATCAAAAGAAAGGATTAACTCAGCCTATCACAGTTCGACACTTTTCACTCTACAATATCCAGAAAAATATTTCTATTTATTTTTAATTTCTTATTATCTTTGCAATAACAGTACGCACCACGCTACCCACAAGAACAGCGTCCCAGGGTGCGTCTTTTGCTTTCTTAACCTTTCTATGAACTCTATATCGCTGCACCTCGATGTACAAGAAGCCCGTAACCTCCATCGCTCAGCAGATCCTTAGCTGCACTAGGATTCAATCAACAGTGGCGAGAAGAACCACTTTGGGCGCAATAAATGCCCGGATCAGTAATAAATTACCATCCCGTTCCTAATTTAACAAGGGATTTAGCACGGTATAACTCAGAAAGAATTCTTTAATTTTGATTTATGCCGGACATTAAAAAACATCCTTCTAATACAAAGAAACGCAAAAAAAAGCTTCCTCCTGTAGTTGCAGTAACTCGCAGTTCCTTTCCAGTCGACGAGAACCCCATGCCGGAGAAGCTGAAAATGGCCCAGGAAATATTGAGCAAAACCAAATTTCCTGACTAGGTACCCCCTCATTCCCCCTACCGCGTCATGCTCCTATTCAAACTCCCAACCATTTGCCGCACGCCGCCATCCAACGGCCCCAGGAAAACGTCCACCAGCTTCTGAACGCCTCCGAATACCATGGTTCCGGTCCACTCGGTATATTGCTTCTTCGTCGCATGAATGAGGTCTTCACAACGCACGATCGGAATGCCGGGACCGATCCGGTCGAAATAAATATTCGTGAATGTATATTGACAGCTGCCACTGTGTATCTGAAGCGTCAGCGTGCAGCTCAGGTTATAACTGACGCCCGAGATGATCAGCTGCACCGTTTGTCTGCTGACGATCTTCCCCAAAGACATATCCGCCAACCTGATCTCGCTGGTGGAATATCGGAAGGCGGTATCCAGCCATTCCATCGCCCGGTTGAAAAGCTCCGGCACGTCACGTTCCGATCGCGCCACCCCGGCATAGGTCACCAGATGCGTCAACGAGTCGACAGGAAAATGAAGGCTCGACGTCGGGTCCTGAGCCACGACAGGCAAAAACGACCCAAGGCCAAGCAGACTAATAAAAAATGACTTCATATAAAAGAGGTTTATTTATGAAAGCAGCGCCGGACTTTGTCTATACGTCTTCAGAACCAGTTCTCCAAACAACGTATTCGCCCACGCAAACCACTTGCGGGTATATTTCGACTCATCGTCCTTGTGAAATGATTCATGCATAAATCCCGTCCCCGCATGACAGTGCTGCAGCTGTTTCAGGCACTTCGCGATCGCCTGCGAATCATGGCTTGTCAGCCCGCGGATGATGATACTGATCGGCCAAACCATATCCAGTCCTGCATGCGGCCCGCCAATTCCTTCTCCGACCTTACCTTTGAAGAAGAACGGATTCGCGTCACTCCACAACATCCGCCGCGTATTCTGATAGACCATGTATCCCCGCTTGTCAGCGTTCAATACCGACAGATCTCCCGTAAAATGCGCAGACTGCAGATAAGGCAGCGCCAACAGACTTGGTACATTCGCATCATCTATTAAGGTATGATTGCCAAACCCGTCCGCCTCATACGCGAAAACCTCCCCAAAGACCGGGTGCGTAATGACCGCCTGTTCATTCAAGGCATTTACCAGGTCCGTCTCCAGCGCAAACGCAGGCCCATCCAGCTCTTTGCCGACGCCAAGCATTTGCAGCAACACCCGCAGGTTCCGCAGACTGCTCAGCGCGAATAGATTGGAAGGGATCAGGAACGGATAGATCGTCGCATCATCACTCGGCCGGAACATCGAATGGATCAGCCCTACTTTCTTCGTCGGATACCCATACCCACCCATCGGCACGCCGTCGGTTGCCCAACTCGTCAATCGCTGGAACGTGTAGGGTCCCTCCCCATCCTTCCGTTGCTGCTCTTTGAACGTCTGGAGCACCTTCCCCATCGCCGCCAGCCAGTTCGCATCAAACGGCGAAGTGTCTCCCGTCACTTCCCAATAACCATGCGCCAGCCGGATCGGATAGCACAGACTGTCGATCTCCCATTTTCGTTCGTGTATGCCCGCTTTCATATCGGTCACATCCGTCTTCTTCCACTCGCTCACTCTGCTCGCATCCTTGTAAAAAGCATTCGCGTATGGGTCCCGAAGGATACAGGTCACCTGTCGGTGGATGACCCCCCGGATCAGTTGTTGCAAATCCTTATCTTCTTTGCACAGCGACAAATACGGCCATACCTGCGCACTGCTATCCCGCAGCCACATGGCATCGATGTCGCCGGTTATGACATAGGTGTCCGGCTTACCGCCCGATATCGAAAAATCCACCGTCGTATCCAGCGTATTGGGGAAACAATTCTCGAATAACCACCCGATCTCCTTATTCCCGATGTTCTCCCGGACCTCGCGGATGACCGTCTCCACCGCGTGGCTCCTGAACTTCCGCCTCGCCTCCGGGGTCCGCACGACCGGAAAGTCCACGCCGACCATCGCGCCCCGTACCCGTCCCGTCGCCATTACTCCCGCTCCTGCAAGCATACTTTGTTGTATGAATTTTCTTCTACGCATATCATAATTTTTTTAAAACCCTCCCACTCCAACTGTCTTTCGCCACATAGAACACCACGATCCCACATGCCGCCAGGAACAATCCCAGCAACGCCGCAATCCCCGTCATGAGCCAGATATA
>DATMLR010000227.1:0-11410 GCA_035570015.1 Puia sp. | reverse complement strand
AAAATCCGCGGGTCGGACTGCTGAATATTGGCGAGGAGGAAGGGAAAGGGAATATCCTGACCCAGGCGACCTATCCGCTGTTGAAAGAAAACGGCCAAATCCATTTTATCGGGAATATCGAAGGTCGGGACTTGTTAATGGACAAGGCCGACGTGATGGTCTGTGAAGGTTACACCGGCAACGTGATCCTGAAACTGGCAGAATCCCTTTATGATATCGCAAGCCGGCACCAAATCGAAAGCGAATTTTTCGATCGTTTTGATTTTGAATATTATGGCGGCACTCCCCTGCTGGGTGTCGCCAAGCCCGTCATCATCGGCCATGGGATCTCGCACGGCAAATCTTTCGTGAACATGATGAAACTCGCGCAGAAGATGCTCGAGACCGATCTACTCGGCAAAATGAAAGAAAGTTTCCTTTCATAAATCGGCCGGAGGCCGAAATCTTTAATGCGCATTTTTTTCGAGTATTTCCTAACGTACTGGCGACGAATTCCGCGAATCGCGCTCATACTAACGGCCATCGTCGTGACGGGGCTGGTCGCGGTCAACTATACGCTCGGGATCGAGCGGCGGATACAGGCGTTGGGGGATTGGTATTGGGTCTTTGCGGGCCAGGTGGTTTTCTTTGGCGCAGTGGTTGCCACGGTTTGGATGCTGCAGGTGCGGTGGGGAGGCGCCGGGATAGACCGGGGATTGCTTCGGCTGCTGCTGGTGGCCGTACTGCTGTTCAGCGCCAAAATGGTCCACTGGGATCTTTCGTCATGGCTGCCGGGATCTGCGGGGTCTTTGTTGAATCGTTATTGGGTGGTCGTGACCCAGCTCCCCGCGAAACTCGGGTTGTTCATTATGGCGCTCTGGATCTTGTGGAAGGCCGGGTGGCTCGTCCCTGAATCCGCCGACGGCGGCTTTCGCGATGCAGTGGGCCTGACGACAAAAGGGTTCCATGCCGGACCCTATCTGTCGCTCCTCCTGGTGCTGGTTCCATTGGTAGCACTGGCTTCCACGCGGCCTGACTTCCTTCGGGTCTATCCGAAGGTCAGGACGATCGATTTCATGAATGGTGCTCCGGGACCGTTATGGATCTGGCGAACGGGTTATGAACTTTCCTACGGTCTGGACTTCTTATCGATCGAGCTTTTCTTTCGCGGGCTGCTGGTGATCGGGCTTGTGCGGTATGCCGGCGAAAAAGCGATCCTGCCGATGGCGGCTTTCTATTGCACCGTACATTTTGGGAAGCCGCTTGGGGAGTGCATTACTTCGTTTGCCGGCGGGCTCGCGCTTGGGGTGCTGGCATACCGGACAAGATCGGTACTGGGCGGGTTGGTCGTTCATCTGGGGCTGGCGTGGATGATGGAGGGTATCTCTTTTTTGTCTATTTTTATTCATCCTCCATCTTAAATACATTGCTATGCTAAAGAAAATAGGTCTGGCTTTATCGGTAACCGTATTGACGATCGTTACGGTTCATTCCCAGAAACGGATCGGCGATGAAACGTCCGAACAAAAGCAAAAGCGCATGGAATGGTGGACCGATGGCCGTTTTGGGATGTTCATCCACTGGGGCCTGTATTCCGAAGCGGCCCGGCACGAATGGGTAAAGCACAATGAGCACATGACCAATGAACAGTATCAAAAATATTTTGACCTCTTCAACCCCGACCAGTTCGATCCGAAAAAATGGGCGCGGGAAGCGAAAGCGGCTGGAATGAAATATGCCGTCCTCACAACAAAACACCATGAAGGGTTTTGCAATTTCGATTCGAAATTCACCGACTATAAAGCGACCAACACGCCGGCCAAACGCGACCTGGTGCGCGAATTTGTCGACGCTTTCCGGGCAGAGGGGATCAAGGTCGGGTTCTATTATTCGCTGCTGGACTGGCACCATCCCGATTATACGATGGATGATGCGCACCCCCTCGTTCAGGTCGACACCAGCGAAGCGAACTATATCCGGCTGAACAAAGGGCGCGATATGAATAAATACCGGCAATATCTCAAGGATCAGATCACCGAACTGATGACCAACTACGGTAAGATCGATGTCCTCTGGATGGATTGGTCCTGGGATAAAAGCAGCCTGCGGGGAAAAAGCGCTCCGGATTGGGACGCGGTCAACTTGCTACGCCTTGTCAGAAAGCTGCAGCCCGGCATTATCGTCAACAACCGGCTTGGCCTCGACGACTATGCCGACGGAGGCGATTTTGAAACCCCCGAACAGGTAAGCACGGCGGAGTTGGCTAAATACAAGGGAAAGACCTGGGAGACCTGCCAGACCTTTTCGGGCTCCTGGGGCTATTACCGGGATGAGGACACCTGGAAAACGCACCGGCAACTGCTGGATCTGCTGATCACCTCCGTCAGCAACGGCGGAAATCTCATCCTGAATGTTGGTCCGACGGCACGCGGAGAGTTTGACTATCGGGCTACCCGCGCGCTCGACAGCCTCGGCTATTGGATGCATGCGAACAGCAAGGCTATTTACGACTGTACCAACGCGCCGAAGGGCTTTACGGCGCCGGAAGGCTGCAAACTGACGTACAACAAGGCGACAGGTCGCTTGTATATTCACGTCTTTGATTATCCCGCGGGCAAGTTGATCTTACCCGACTATCAAGGTAAGGTCAAATACGCTCAATTCCTGAATGATGACTCGGAACTTAAATTTGTGTCTTCGGGGTCCGGCGACCTGGGGCTGACCCTCCCCGCTAAAAAACCGCCTTATGAAATCCCGGTGATCGAACTGGTGTTGAATTGAGAAAACCCCGGGTTAAAAAATCTTCTTTTTTTGTAACCATTCGGCATTCCCGTAGTATTCTAGGTAGGAAGCTTTAATTTCTACGGTGATATGCTTAAGACCGTCTTATTTGGCGCCATTCTTTTATCAGCCCTTTCGACCGGACTGCAAGCACAAATCCATTACCAGGTCATGCCCTCAATTGCCAATGGTCAGCTTCAGGTAATTATGCGTTTCAAGACTACTTCGGGGATCACCAGCCTGCAAATGCCAAGCTGGCTGGGTAGTTATGTATTGCGGAACTCCTGGTCTTCTTTAAAAGGCATAAGCGTGACTGACAACTCCGGCCATCCTTTAGTAGTGGATCATCCGAGCGGCGACAGCTGGAGTTTTAAGTCAACTATCAATACCCAGGTCGCGGTATATTACGAAGTACCCCTTCCGAAGGCTCGCTTCAACGGTGATCAGAGAGCCTCTGATTCAACTGCGGTTCACTATGGGGGGCTGCCGGTTTACCTTTATGTAATCGGAAGGAAAAGGGAGCGCTGCATTTTGGAGCTTGTTGTGCCGCGGGAATGGAAGACGGCAGCCGGACTAACTGCCATAGGAAACTCAAATGGTAACCCGACCTTTTTTGCAAAAAATTATGATGAGCTGCTGGACAACCCCATAACTACAGGCGAATTTGTTGAGCAACACTATGAGGTTTCCGGCAAGGATCATATCATTGCGCTTCGCGGACCCGCCAGCCATTGGGTAGACTATCAAAAAACGTTGCAAATGACCCGTTTTGTCACACAAATCGAATCGGATTTCTTTGGCGGGCTGCCATATCAAAAATATGTATGGCACTGTTGGGTGTATGAAGCGCCCGATATGGCCGGAGGAACGGAACACGCCAGCAGCGTAGAAATGCACCTGACAACTGAAGAAGGACCGGAGGTCCTGCAGGGGATGGCACACGAGTTTTTTCATCTATGGAATGTAAAACGCATCCGCCCCAGGCCGCTCGGGCCATTTGACTATACGCAACTGCCGAAGACCGGCGCACTGTGGTGGATGGAAGGCGTCACCGACTACTACTCGATGCTGCTGCCTTATCGTTACGGTGCATGGAATGAGGACATTTTCTTCCGGCATGCGAAAAGGCAGATCCAGCAGGTGCGTCAAAATCCGGCCAGGATGGAGGTCAGCCCTTACGATGCCAGCTATAAAATCTCCGCTGAAAACGGCAATTATTATAAGGTCAACTACTATCCGACAGGCTGGGTATTGGGAATGATGTTTGATATTGAGATTCGTGCGTCTACAGCAGGGAAACATTCCCTGGATGACGTGATGCTGGACTTATGGAAACTTTGCCGGAACGATCAGCCTGGTTTCGCGGAGGGCGAGATCCGCCGGTTGCTGGTCAAATACGGAGGGCCGCACATGGGGCCGCTCTATGACAGTTGGGTGCTGCAAGCGGGCGAATTGCCCGTTGAACAGGAGCTCGCGAAAGTCGGATTGATGATCGGCCACCAGACCGGGCAGGACGCGGGGACCGCCATTATCGTTCGTGAAGGCAGTACTTCTGCTCAACAACGGCTGCTTGCCGGTTGGCTGCGCTCGGGAGTTAAAGCGGGTATGGTCCCACCTCCCGCCGCCATCATCCCTCCCCCGGTTAAGGCAGACACCACTTTATTTGGGGCTTATTCCGGACGCTATGAAATAGCTGAAGGGGTATTTTTCCAGGTGACATGCGACAAAACGGAACTGTTCGCAGGTCTGGCCGATGGTGACGCAACGTTGCTGGCGCCAGCGTCAGACAGTGCCTTTTATTATCCCTTCCGGAATGCAACGCTGACATTTGGCAAAAACGGCAAAGGACAAGTCACCGGCATATCCTGGAGCCGGAACGGTTTGCAGCGGAACCTGCCACGAATCGGCGCCTTTATAAATAGTATGCAACATGGCCCGGACCCGAGGACCGACCTCACGTCCCGGATACGTACGGTTCTACAAGCACTGGCAGGCGGCGTAAAGGCAGATGACAACATACCAGGAATAGCGCCTTCGATGCAAAAGGAGTATATTTCGATAGGCCCTGTTCACGGGCTTATAGATATAAAGACGCTTGACTATATTTATTCTGAAAATATTCCCGGGCATCACTTCACGCGTCATGGAGGGGAAGTCAGTCAGATTCTTTATTATAAATTGGTGTCGCAGCGGAAAAATACTTATCTCATGGTATATCTTACGCCGGACAACCAGGTTACAGATTTTGATTATGTAGATAATTGAGATATTGAATCCTACTCCGACCTCAGCGCTCTGACCGGGTTGGCGAGCGCGGCCTTGAGGGTCTGCCAGCCGATGGTCAGCAGGGTGATCGCGATCACAGCCACCGCCGTTATCACAAAGAGGCCCGCGCCGGGCGATACCCGGTAGGCAAAGCTCTGCAACCAGGTATGAGCGCCCCACCAGGCGACGGGAAAGGCGATAATGATAGCAATGACTACCAATCGGAGCAGATCCGCCGACAACAACAGGGTCACCCGGCTCACCGAAGCCCCCAGCACTTTGCGGATGCCGATCTCTTTTTGCCGGCGTTGAACCGTGAAAGCTGCCAGCCCAAAAAGGCCGAGACACGAAATGAGGACAGCCATACCGGAGAAATACCGCGACAGCACGGCTACTCGCTGCTCGGACGCGTATAGGGCATTATAGTCGTCGTCAAGAAAGGAATAGGTGAAGTCAAGGCCATTGTTGTAGCTGTTGAAGAGACTTTTTATCGCCCCGATGGTTTCCGATTCTTTTCCCGGCTTTATTCGCACATAAGTGAATTGATCGTTCGCATGCCAGGTCAGAAAAGCGGGTCCCACTTTTTTATAGAGCGACTCGAAATGATAATCCCTGACCACACCCACGATTTGCTTTGACTTCCCCCACAGGGACACCGTCTTGCCGATGGGGTCTTTTAGGCCCATGGCGGCGATAGCGGCTTCATTAAAGATGACGCTGTTGCTGTCGGGATACCCGCGCATAAAGGGCCTGCCTTCGGCCATCTTCAGCCCCAGCGTAGGAAAGAAATCGTAGTCGATGTCATTCCCAAAGTATTCCATACTGAGATTGGGGTCCTTGCCTTCCCAGCCGATACCGCTGCCGCTATGGGAGGAATGACCGAGGAAATCACCATTGCCGTCGGAGGCGCTGATCACGCCGGGCAGTCGTCTGACTTCGGTGAGGAAGGGCGCAAGGTTATTTTTCAGGTACCCCTCATTGTCTATACGGACGACATTCTCGCGATTGTAACCGAGGTCGGTGGTCCTGATCAGCTGCATTTGCCGGTACACGACCATCACCCCGAGGATGAGGGTCACCGCAATGGCAAACTGGAAAACGACAAGCGCCTTCCGGATACCCGCCGCCCCCGCAGATTGCATCACATTGCTTTTCAGAACGAGTGCCGGCCTGAATCCGCTAAGGTAAAGCGCAGGATAGCTGCCCGACACCAGACCCGTAAAAAAGGCGATCGATATGGCAGCGACCATCAGTCGCGGACTGAACTGCAGGGATAGGTCTTTGCCCGTGACGCTATTGAGAGCAGGCAGGAGGATGACAGTGATCAGCACCGCGACCAACAGCGAGGCAAAGGCCAGCAGCAGGGACTCGCAGAGATATTGCATGACCAGCGAGCCCCGGCTGGCGCCCACCACTTTCTTCACGCCTACTTCCCTGGCGCGTTGCGTGGCCCTGGCGGTAGACAGGTTCATAAAATTGATGCAAGCGATGACCACGATAAAGATAGCGATGATGGAGAAGAGCCGAACATAGTCGATGCGCCCGCCGGAAGGCATGCCATTGACATACCGGCCATGCAGGTAGCGGTCGGAAAACTTTTGGGCCAGCAGCTCACCCTCCCATTGCAACAAGTATTTTTGCTGATCACCCTTGTAGATCGAGCGGATCTTATTCTGGGCGAAGAACCTGACCTTTTTTTCAAATTGGGCGATGGTCGTTCCGGGCTTTAGCAGCAAATAGGTACTTTCGCCGTGGCTACCCCAGTCATTGAGGTTATCGGCCTCCTGGGTCCAATACAAATCGTAGGGGAAGAGCAGATCGAATTGCAGGGTTGCATTGGCAGGTGAGGATTTGTAGACACCCGCTACCTTGTAGAGACCCGTGAATTCGCGGGCGTCATCCCCGTCCCTGAAATCGATGGGTTTGCCGACAAGACCAGTGGTTGTATGGAACAATTTTTCAGCAAGCTTGTCGCTCAGCAGCACACCGCGCGGATCGGAAAGCGGATTTGCCGGGTTGCCTTCGATGAGGGGGTAGGTAAAGATGTGGAAGAAATCCTTGTCGGCAAAGGCTGGTGTCGCCTTCAGATGTTTGTCGCCGACCGTCACCACGCCGACTTCCTGCGGTCTGAAGGAAACGGCATATTCCACCTCTGGCAGCTCGTGGGCCATCGATCTGGCCAGTAGACCCTGTGTGGATTCGTGGGTCCAGAGCGTTCCGTCACCGAGAGGGGAACTCTTCAGCACCTGGTAGAGCCGGCTGTCGTTGACATTCCATTTATCGACACGGTACTCATCGCTTACCCACAGATAGATGAGCAGGGCGCAGGCCAGACCTGTGCTGAGACCTATGGCATTGAGAAGGCTGAACTGGCGGTCTTTGGCGAGGTGGCGGATGGTATGCCGGAGATAAGTGCTGAGCATGGAGGGGAAGTTGGTTGGCGATCCGCAGATAAAACGATGCCAGTTTTATAAGCAATTGACAATTAAAAAATTGGCACGATGTATATCCAATGAACTGCTCGATTCCGACCAGTGAGTGTGCGGTTTGTAGCGGAAGACGGAAAAAAAACTACCAACCTGTAAGCCGGATCCTGTTCCCGCCCCAATATGCGTGACGCATAAATTGGCGGGTGGCCATCATTTATCTGGCCCCTACATTACTGCAGGGATCTAGCTGCCTACCCTCCGGCATCGGGCGGGCCGCCCTCAGTCGCCGGTATACGTGGCATTTCAGCATGCAAGGTTTACCCGCGCCGGCAGTTACCTGCCGGCGCCGTGGGCTCTTACCCCACGTTTTCAACCTCACCGCCCGGCTTGCGCCGGGCGGCAGTTATTTTCTGTGGCACTATCTGTGGACGCGTGAGCGCATCAGTAGACGCGCTACCCCTCCCCCGGCGCTTAACCGGTACATTGCCCTGTGCTGTCCGGACTTTCCTCCCCCTGTGTGAACAGGGAGCGATGACCCGGTTGGTAGCGGAGATAAAGATACAAATTTAAAAATTATCCGCTTCGCGATAAGCCTTGATCAGCGCGGCTTCGCCGGCTGCGCCGGGCAGCGCGTTCCCGTGCTCCATGCCCAGCATGCCCTTATATCCTTTTTCATAAATGTGTTTGAATATGTTGTGATAGTCCATTTCGCCGGTGCCGGGTTCGTTACGGCCGGGGTTGTTGCCGATCTGGAAATAGGCGATCTCAGCCCAGGCCCAATCGATATTTCGGATGAGGTTCCCCTGGTTCCGCTGGATATGATACATATCAAAAAGGACCCTACAGGACGGGCTGTTGACGGCACGACAGATCTCGAAGGCTTGATCGGAAGTGCGCAGAAAAAGGTCAGGCGTATCGCTCAGCGCCTCCAGCACCATCACGATGCCATGCCGTTCGAGGATCTCGACGCCCTTTCGAAGCGCGTCGATGACGTTGGCGGTCTGGATCCCAATCGGCAGGTGACGCTCGAAATCTCCGGGCACGACCGTAGTCAGCTTGCCGCCGCAACGCTTGGAGACTTCCACGGCCTGCCGGCAACCCTTCAAAAAGATCTCGAGGTTCTCCGGTTTACCCGTCGCGGTGGAATTGGCGCCGTTGCCACCTTTGTCCAGGACGAAGACGCCCATTGACATCCCGAGTTTCGCCAGGGCATCGCCGATCTGCTGTTGCTGCTCGACGGGACGCTGCGCCATTCCGTTGTCTTCAATCGAGCGGAAGCCCTGGTCATAGGCAAATTTGATTTGGTCGATGAAGTCGGCTCCCGCGCTGTTTTTGAACATCCCGTCGTGGGTGGCGTAGTTGAGATGAAAGGGACCGGCGGGCGCGGAACCTGCGGGGTAGGCGGAATTCGCAGATGCGGATCGGTCGGCGGCAGATGTTGCAGCGCTGATTGTCGTCAGGGATGCCCCTGCCAATATTGAGCTTCGGATAAATGTCTTCCGTTTCATGAAAAATCTATTTATACATAAATTTGACGAATCTGCCTTGATTTTCAAAGCCTATTAATTGCTTCTTTATGCGTTCTTTTCTATTAGCCGTCTTTTTGACCGGCACAATCTCTTGTATGGCACAGCCAACAAAAGTGGACAGCTTATTGCGACGACTAAAAATGGCAAAAGAGGATACCGGCAAAGTGCATTTGTATTACGCGATTACCTTCGCCTACTTTTTCGACAAGGCCGACTCCGCCTATTATTACGCGCAATTGGGGGAAGAGCTTTCCGGACGATTGAACGATCAAAGCGGTCAGGCTACCGCAATTGGTCAGGAATGCGTGTTAATAACGTTCAAAGGAAATTACCCGCTGGGCATGCAATTGGGACTGAAGGCGCTGCGGATTGCCGATGAGTGCAAAGACCCTGTCGCGGAAGCCGATGCTCTGGACGCACTCGGAACAGCCTACTATTATCAGCAGGATTACCGCCAGGCATTGAACTATTATAAAAAATGTATACCACTTGCCTTGTGCGGCGTAAATGCCTGGAAGCATGAGAGGGCCCTTACGAACACAGGGGACACCTACCAGGAATTGGGGATGATCGATTCGGCTTTATTCTACAGCAGCCAGGCTTACGAAATCTTGAAAAAAGACTTCCCCCGAAGGCAGGCAAGCGACGAATTGAACAATCTGGCGGTTATTTATTCGAAAATGGGGAAAGATAGCGTGGCGCACGCTTATTTCATCCTGGGGATGAACGCTTCCCGCAATGCTGAGGACTTCAACAACTTTTGCAGGGGCGCCCTGGGGGACGCCAGGCTATTCTTGAAGGAGGAGAATCGGGATTCAGCCGTCACCTATTCTTATCTCGGCCTTGGGATTGCTATCCGATACCAACTGATCGCCCGGGAGCTGGATGCCGACAAGTTCATTGAATCACTCTACGAATCGGAGGGAAAGACCGACAGCTCATTCAAATACCTGAAACGAACGGTCGCACTGCAGGATACGCTTTTCAGCCAGGAGCGGGTCAAGGCGATTCAGAACATGACTTTTGAAGAGAATATCCGGCAACAGGAATTGGCCGCGCAAATGAGAAATGAAGCGGAAAGACAAATAAAAAACCTCCAATTGATCGCCATCGCGCTGTTCATCCCGATCTTCTTCCTGCTGGTGGTTTTCCTCTACCGGATAAAAGTGAAACCCCGGATCATCGAATTTCTGGCTGTTATGAATCTCCTGCTGGTCTTTGAGTTTATCACCGACCTCACGTTTCCCTGGATCAGCGACTGGTCAAAGGAGAGCCCTTTATGGGAAATGCTGATCCTGGTGCTCATCGCCAGTGTCCTTGAGCCACTCAATTTCAAGTTGGAAAGCTGGTTGAAACGCAAGCTGGGGACGTTAGGATAAATACAGATAATATTGTTATATTTGGCTGGCTACACTTGAGGTAAACCCCAAAACGGCATTTTATGCTTATGAACTACCTCAAGACGGCCTTCCGAAATCTCTGGAAGCGCCGTATGTTCTCCGGGATCAACATCCTCGGCCTGGCAGTTGGAATGACGGCTTCGTTCCTGATCTTTTTGTATGTCCGGTTCGAGCTGAGCTATGATTCCTTTCATTCCAAGGCGGACCGGATCTACCGGCTGGTCTGCGATGTGAAGACACCGAGTGAAACGGTCCATGCCAACGGCCCCGCGTGGCCCGTTGCACCCGCCCTGAAGCGGGAATTCCCTGAAATCGAAAGCGCAGTCCGTACTGCCACGGTGAGTTTTCTATTCCGGAAGGACGACATCAAATTCCAGGAAGAGAATTCCCTGCTCGCCGATCCCGATTTCTTCAGCGTCTTCGACTTCCCACTTCTGAAGGGCGATCCCAAAACGTGTCTTAAAGAGCCCTTTAGCGTCGTTTTCTCTGAAACTGCCGCAATAAAATACTTCGGTCATACTGACCCGATAGGCCAGGTTCTTCACCTCGCTCAGAAAGGCTGGCCGGTGAAGGTGACGGGGGTTATGAAAGATCTGCCGGGAAATTCCGTGATCAGCGGTGACGTCGTGGTGTCGATGACCACTGAGACCATGCATCTCAACCAGGGTCTTGAAGACAGTTGGTTGTGGGGGGACTATCACCCGGTGTGTTATCTGCTTCTCAAACCTCATACAGAGCCACATGCGCTTCAGACCACGTTCGCGCCTTTTATGGCCAAAATGGAGAATGAAGAGATGCGGAAACAACAAATGGCTTCTACGCTGTCCCTGGAGCCTCTTACCAGTATCTACCTCCATTCGGCCCGGGACGGCAGCAAGGGCGGAAATGCCCGGAATGTCTATCTGTTCTCCTGTGTCGCGGCCATTATCCTGCTCATCGCCTGCATCAACTTCGTGAACCTTACGACCGCAAGATCGGTCGAACGTGCCCGGGAGGTGGGGGTCCGCAAGGTGATGGGCGCACTTCA
>DATMLR010000226.1:0-4096 GCA_035570015.1 Puia sp. | reverse complement strand
TTGGGAAAAATTATTGGCATCGGTCCGCTGCAGTTTCCCCGTGGTGTCGTTTCCCGGGGTGGTCCCGGCCTGGGAGCTGATATTCCCATAGTACTGATTTTGCAGATTGTCGGCCAGGACGAATCCAAGCTTGTCTTTCAGGTACCGGTGGGTGAACGAGAAGCCGACAAGCCCGGTGGGCGGCGCCTGCTCTGGTTTGAAATCGAGATTAGACCGTGTGAAGTCTCCCGGTTGGGCGACATACCCGGGTGGGTTTCGCTGGATCGGACTTTGACTCTGAATGCCGGCGGTATTGAAATAGATGTAGTGCTCGTTGAAGTACAGCTGGCTGTAGCCGATGCTCGCCGTAGCTTTGAAGGAGGTTTTGTCCGGCGCATCCTTTACCACCATATTAATGGTGCCGCCCGTCGCATCGCCTTCCATATCCGGCAATAACGACTTGCTGATTTCGATGCTGCTCAGGATGTCCGATGGAATGATGCCGAGCTGGACATAGCGGTTCTTGCTGTCCGGGCTGGCGATCTTCGTTCCGTTGAGAAGCGTATTGTTGTACCGGGGCTCCATGCCGCGGACAATGGCATACGCTTCATCCCCCCCATTGTTGCGCTGTATGGTGACACCACTCATCCGCTGCAGCACATTGGCAGCGGTGACATCCGGGGACCGTACCATCGCCTGCGCGGAAATGACATTGATCATATTCGCTGCGCTCTTCTCGCGGTCCCGCGACCCGGTCTCTTTCTCCCGATCCGCACGCCCGAATACCGTCACCTCTTCAAGTGATTTCCCCCCCGGATTCATTCCGATCTGGACTTTTAGGATCTCACCCGCTTTCAGTGGGATATGCCGCCGCACTTCGATATACCCCACAGTGGTAACAATTAATTCATATTCGCCTGCGGGAATATTCCGGAGCTCGAAATTCCCCTTCACATCCGCCGCCTGATGGAATGTCGTCTGATCCAGCGAGACATAAGCGCCGCTCAATCCGTCCCGGCTGACCAGGTCATACACATTTCCTCTTATCGTTCCCGATTGAGCAAACCCTTCTTGCAGCGCAAGCAGCAGCAAGCAGCCCAGCGCAAAACTTCGTTTAGGCATAGCAGCGAATTTGAATGTTCGTGCAAATGTGGTGCTAAATGAAGCTGCGGGGATTGCGTCAACGAAGAAATATCAATAGCGTTACAATTGAATAACCAATAATTAATGCCTTCACGATCGGCATAGACTGAATTCAAAGTCCGCACAGAATTGTTTCAGGCACAATCCCGTTTCTTTCCAGAATCGCTGCGTACCATTGCCGCCGAATAACACCAACGCGTTGAAACTCCTGATCATTGAAGATCAAAGCGGGAGCTCGCGATCGCTCCTCCACTATCTCCACCGGGAAGGCTATCTCTGTGATCTCTCCCCCGACAGCATCGACATCCCCGACCTCGTCCATCCCTCCGGCTACGATTGCATCCTGATCAACTGCACCGCCTCCGACGCCCCGGGCATCGCCATTCTACAAACCCTGAAGAAAATGGATTATACCGGCGGGATCATCTTCCTGTCCTTCCGGGATTCCCCCGAAGCGCGCATCGCCGGGCTCAACGCCGGTGCCGATGATTATCTTGCGCAACCCGTCCATCCGGGCGAATTGAACGCGCGCATAATGGCGCTTATCCGGCGCAGGAATTTCGCCGGCAGTCTGCTTCTCACGACCGGCGATCTCTCCATCGACCTGCCGGGTAAGTCCGTGTTTGTCCGGGGGAATCCCCTGGATCTCACGCGAAAGGAATTTGACCTGCTGCTCTTCCTCGCTTCACACCCCGGGAAGATCATGTCCAAAGAAGCTATCGCCACCAATCTGGCAGAGGAGAAGGATATCCACGGCAACGTGGACTTTATATATGCACATATCAAGAACCTGAAGAAAAAGCTCGCCGCCGCCGGCTGTCCCGACTATATCAACTCCTACTATGGGATGGGTTACAAATTTCTGGTTTAGGTACCCTACTCAGCCCGCAACTGCCGCACCGGATTGGCTGTCGCCGCCCGCACCGCGTGCAGACACACCGTGATCAGCGCAATCCCCATCGCTGCGGCTCCCGCCAGCACAAAGGCCCCTGCCCCGATCACAATATGATACGCAAAGCCGCGCAACCAGTCGCTCATCGCCCACCACGCGACCGGCGCGGCGATCAGCAGCGCGATCCCTACCAGTCCCACGACCTCCCCGCACAACAGGGTCAGCACATTCGCCACACCCGCTCCCAGTACTTTCCGGATACTGATCTCTTTCGCCCGCTTTTCCACCGTGAAGAGCATCAGCCCGAACAGGCCGATACACGAGATAAAGATCGTAAGCCCGACCGCTACGTTGACCAGCTTTTCCGTCCGGCGGTCCTTTTCATACAAGAGCGCCAGCGTCTCATCATAGAACCGGTAATTCCACGTCCCCGCCGGGTACATTTTCCGCCAAACCCGTTGCATCTTCGCGAGCGCCTCCTTCACCATCCCGACGCCCTGGCCCTTCGAAGCCAGCTTGACCGCGAGATTGAATTCCCTGTCCCCCCGGTTGATGATACACACCGGCGTGATCCGATCATGCAGCGACCGCGTATGGAAGTCCGCCACCACCCCAACTATCGGGTAAGGTCGGTAACCGCCAAAGTAGAGCATTTTTCCAAGCGCCTCAACTGGACGGTCATACCCCATTCTTCGCGCCAGCGTCTCATTGATCACCACCTCCTTGACACTATCTGCGGCAAAAAGGTTCCTGCCGGCAAGCAATCGTATCCCATATAGCGGAATATAATGTTCATCCCCTGCTACCTGCGTACCCGCTATATTCAGAACGTCCGCGCGCGATAAGCCGATAAATAGGCGCCGGCTGTTGTCCGTCATCGGTGCAACCCATTGTCTCGTCGCATCGTTGACCCCCGGTACCGTCCGCAATAGTTCCTCCATGGTCTTTACCCTGCTTAGACTGTCGCCGTGTGGAAAAGAGATCTGGATGATCGCATCGGCTGTAAATCCAAGGTCTATATTTTGAACGTAACGTAGCTGCCGCCCGATGATCAGGCTGCCCGTGATAAACACCAGGGAGACCGTGAACTGCAAGACGATCAGCGCCCGCCGCAACAGCAATCGTTCCCCCCGGTCCTTCCCCCGCAAGAGCGGCGAATAGGCGGCGGCAACCCTCGCCGGGTAGAGCCCCGCCAACAACGCGGTGATAAGAACTAACGCCAACAGAAATTCAACTGTGGACCAGCTCAGCAGCCGGAAATGCAGTCCCGGGGGCAGATACGCCCGGAACGCTGCCAGCACCGGGTTGACAAGAACGACGGCTGCCCCGGCCGCCAACACGATCAGTAAGCACGATTCACTCATGAATTGGATCACAAGCCCCGCCCGGCTGCTGCCCAGCACTTTCCGGACCCCGATTTCCTTTGTCCGTTGGAGCGAATACGCCGTGGAAAGATTGACAAAGTTGACGATCGCAAGCGCCAGGATCGCCAGCGCGATCCCGATCAGTCCATAAAGCGTCGGCCGGTACGCCGTACGGATGGGGTTTTCGACGATCTGCGAATCGAAATGCATCTCCGATAAGGGCTGAAGCGACAGCGCCAGCGGGGAATTTGAGCCCACGTGCGTACGCACGACCTCTGCCAGCTCCGCATCGACTGTCCCGGGCCGGCCCCCGTTCACCAGCTTTACCCAGATCTGCTCCGTCATGTTCGGCCTCGACCACTCGTCCATGCTGTAGTTGGCCGCCAGGAAACTGCTCGCAAGGGTGGGGTAGGAGAGGAAGTCGGTGAACGCCAGATCGGTGTTCCGGTCCCAATCGGTTACGATACCCGAGACCGTCACGGCCAGCGAATCGTCGTAGACCAGCCGCTTTCCGAGATATTCCTGCGGCGACCCTGGCCCAAAATATTGTTTTGCCCTGGCAAACGTCAGCACCACCGTAAACGGTCTGTCCAACGCACGGTGCCGGTCACCCGCTAACCAGTCGTACGAAAAAATGTCAAAATACGAACCCTCCGCAATCACCACGCCATCGGCAGCCATCCGGTTCCCCCGCGCCACCACCGTCCCAACGGGATTG
>DATMLR010000225.1:0-7598 GCA_035570015.1 Puia sp. | reverse complement strand
TTTGGGGTGCATGTGCTTCTTCTCTAATGGTTAGCGTCTTCTTATACCACTCGATGCTTTCGTCGGATTGCCCGAGCTCCTGGTAGACCAGCGCGAGCTCTCCGTAAACATTGTCAGCATTGGCAGTATTGCCGCTTTCTTCCATGCTCTTTTTTGCCTTTAACGCGAACAATAGCGCCCGGTTAAAGTCTCCTTTGTATCGGTTGATGTTAGAAAGGACGACGTAGGTGGGATCAAGTTTTCGATTGCATGCAGCTTGATATAGTTCCACTGCTTTCAGGTACGTTTGTTCTGCCTGGTTCATTTCACCTTGCAGAATATGGAAAAAGCCTATCGAAAGTAATGTCTGAGCGAGCTCGTTATTATCACCCGATTGGTCGAATAAGGATTTGGCCTGCTGCAAAGCCGCAATTATATCGGGATAGTTTGTTTCTTTCCACGATTCAGGTCCCCCGGCCCACCTAAGCCAGATGTGGGCTTCGGCCTCCCTATCGCCCGAGGCCCGAGTATTCGCGATCGCCTGCATGAAGTATCGTTTTGCTTCCTTTGGATTCTCTTTCTTTGTGTAAACCTTTCCCAAAAGGCAGAGGATTTCGTTAGTGTATGCGTCCTGATGTAGACTATCACTTAACGTCGAAGCTTTTTTCAAATAATAGCAGGCGCTATCGAGGTCTTTTTCATTCGGAGGCTCCCTGAGAAAGGATGCCGCCGCTTGCAATAGCGATTTGACACGGAGACTGTCAGTTTGCCCCTTCAATGGCAAAAGTGCAAATGCGCCTATCGTTATCAGAAGCAGTCTTTTCATCATAACAGGCAGATTGTATTCTCCGCACACGCATAAAACGCGCCGCTCTTCAAGGCTGCGGCGCATAAATAGGTTTATCGAGCAAAATCAGGGCCTGAGAAACATTAGCAGTCAAAATCGGAGGTGTGTCGCCAAATGGAAGTTAAGCGGATAATTTCATTAAATATCGTGGTTTTTCCCGCGTTACCGTGAAATATCGCGGTCAGATTGATCAGTTTGTATTTCTAATTAGTTGATAGGTAACCATATGTAGGATTGGATGTTCGATTGCTTCCCTATTGGAAACCTTTTAGAAAATGGAAAATACTTTGCCGAAAACCATTGTTTTTATCACCGGCGCCTTTGTGGGCAATCGTTGCTGGGACGAATGGACGGTCTATTTTGAAAGTAAGGGATACAAGACCATTGCGGCACCCTGGCCGCACAAAGACGCCAGCGCCGAAGAACTTCGAAGCCGTCAGCCGGATGCAGCAATTGCCTCCAACCGGCTAACAGAGTTGACGGATTATTACTCGAATATGGTAGAACGATTGCCCGAAAAGCCCATCCTGATCGGCCATTCAATCGGAGGGCTCCTGGTTCAGCTTTTGTTGCAGCGCGGCCTGGCGGCGGCAGGCGTCGCCATTCATTCTGTTCCTCCTCAAGGCGTCATGACCTTTAAATGGTCATTCCTAAAAGCCGGCTGGGGGCCGCTGGGCTTTTTTACATCTACAAAGAAAAGCTTTCTGATGTCGTTTCGACAGTGGCAGTATGCTTTTACAAATGGAATGAGTTGCGAGGAGCAAAAGGAATCTTATTACCGGCTAGCTATCCCCGAATCAAAGCTGATTGTCCGGGACACGATAACCAGGGCAGCCAGGATTAATTTCAAAAAACCCCACGCTCCTTTGCTGATTACTTCCGGGAGCACAGATCATACGATACCCGCTTCGCTGAATTACTCCAACTATAAAAAATATCAGAAAGGCAGCTCGGTCACTGACTATAAAGAATTCGCAGGGCGGAATCATTTCGTGCTTGGCCAATCCAGCTGGATAGAAGACGCCAATTTCATTTTAGACTGGCTTCAAAGGCGTTAAACCAGTGTTTATAGTTAAAACAGTTCAAACAATCGGCAGGCCGTTATTTGTAATTATTCCTACACGCAAAAAATCAAGACCATGCAATCAATTATCTTCCGCCGCATTCAAGTGGTTTTCGTTTTACTTTTTTTCAGTCTTGCTATCGCGGGATGTAGCGACCGGGAAAAAGTGGAACCTGCATCTCCGCCGGCTAATTTTAAGCACCAGATGGCCAGTGTAAATGGCGTAAACATTCACTATGTGATAGGCGGCACAGGAGAGCCCCTGGTGCTGGTGCATGGTTTTGGGCAAAACTGGTATATGTGGAATAGGTTGTTGCCCGAGCTCTCCAAGCACTTCACTGTTGTTGTTCCCGACCTTAGGGGGGTGGGCGAATCGGACAAGCCTGCCGGCGGATACGATAAAAAAACGATGGCGACCGATATCCATGAACTAGTCAAAAAATTGGGTTTCTCCAACATAAACCTGGCCGGTCATGACATCGGCCTTATGGTAGCATATGCCTATGCAGCCCAATACAGGAACGAAGTTAAAAAAGTAGCGTTACTGGACGCCTTATTGCCCGGCGTCGATCCGGTATGGGCCGATTTTTCCGGCAGAGCATGGTGGTTTGGATTTTTTGCACGCCCAGTGGCAGGCGACCTTGTCTCGGGAAAGGCCGGAGAGTTCCTAACCGACTTCTGGACTGTCGTGGGGCATCCGGAATCTTTCACAAAAGAAGAAACTGCTGAATTTATCAGGGCCTATTCGGTGGCCGGCGCTACAACCGGAAGCTTTCACTGGTTTGGGGCCTTTCCGCAAGACGCTTTGGACAACCGGGAGTTCAAGAAACAAAAGCTCGCAATGCCATTATTGGCCATGGGCGCCGAATTCGGATCAGCCTCCTTCCTGGCGGATCATTGCAGGCTCGTAGCCTCCAATGTTACAGAAGTGAAAATTATGGGGGCGGGGCATTGGATTCTACAGGAAAAAACGGCCGAGGTCCAAAAAGCGCTGCTCGAATTCTTCATGAGTAAGTAGTATCCAATTTTATTCAACCATAAACTTGACTATTATGCACCTTATTTATTCCTTTTCGACAATTACAAGAAAATTCTCCGCTTTCCTATTGCTGGCTGGCTTTTCATTTACCGTTGAAAGCGCAAACGCACAAGTGTCCGACAATGGACAATTCCGGCTAAACCCCGAGGAGGTCAAGGCGCTCAAAGGCTCGGGTTCCAATCCACCCGGGTCCTCCAACTATTCCGCTGTACAGGAGATTGTCGTGATGGGTGACCCATCCAAGCCGGGTGTTTACATGATCCTGCTAAAGATTGCGGCCAATACCAAAATTGCGGCACATCTGCATCCGGACCAACGCGTGGCAACTGTGGTATCCGGGACCTGGTATTTTGGATACGGCGACCAGTTTGACGAGAGCAAACTGAAAAAGCTACCTCAGGGAAGCATTTATTCGGAAGTCGCCGGTCAAAATCATTTTGCGATGACAAAGGAACCCGTCATCGTTGAAATAACCGGCTATGGCCCTTCAGGAGTAACCTATGTGGATCCGGCTAACGACCCTTCTCACCGAAACTAATCCAAATCGTCTAAAACTTTCAAGCCCGATGCGGTAACATAAAACTGTATCGGGCTTGTTCTATTCTTTAGCAATGCAAAGAGGTATTGCCGCATTGGTCACTTGCCTGTTGGCCTCCCAACTAGTCGAAGCGCAAACTTTCGAGCTGTTGCGTTTTGACGAGGACTACTCCTACCTGGCTAACGAAAAAGAGAGACCTGTTTATCCCGCAATAAAATTCATTCCAATTGGCAAAGCAAGCTATTGGACCATCGGCGGCGATATAAGGCAGGAGTTATCTTTCTTCAAGAATGAAGATTGGGGAAGTCGCCATTTAGGCGAAAACAACTTTTTACTCCAGCGGTATGATTTACAACTTGATTTACATATCACAAGCAGGTTTCGATTTTTTGCTCAGGCGAGATCTGCGCTCGAAGATGGCAGAAAAGATGGACCTCGGTTCATTGATCAGGATAAACTCAATCTCCAAAACTTCTTCTGCGACATCACTCCATGGAGGAGCAGTAAAGATTCATTGACCCTAAGAATAGGAAAACAAGAGGTGAACTACGGATCCGAAAGAATACTATCCGTACAAGATGGGTCAAACGCGAGAATTGATTTTGCCGGTGTCAAATGCATCTACCGTGTGAAGAATCTATCCGCTGATTTCTTCGCAATGAAATCAGATATCGATCACTATGGCGTATTCGATAACAGGTTATCTGATGCCTTGAATTTATGGGGCGTCAATACCACCTTCCATATACCCGAATGGGATCACCTTGATCTTTACTATATCGGTAGTCGAAAGGACTCCTGCCGCTACGAAGCCGGGGTGGGCCACGAGCAGCGCAATACATTCGGGGCAAGATTCTGGAGGGCAGGCGGCAGATGGAGCTATGACATAGAATCAGATTACCAGTCGGGGAAATTCGGTCTGACCGATATTTCCGCCTGGGCGCTGTTCACCGACTTGTCTATTCGTCTTTCCCATTTTCCGCTTAGTCCCAATATAGGCATCAAGTGTGATTTCACGTCTGGAAACAAGCACCGTGGCAACGAAAGTCTCGGCACTTTCAACGCCCTATATCCGAGATCGGCATACTTCGGATATAACCCGCTGGTGGGAGCGGGCAATCTGGTTGATGTTCATCCCTATATCGCATTGCGTCCGGTCAAAAAGATGACTATTAACCTGGATGTGTTGTTCAACTGGAGATTTTCTCTGAATGACGGGGTTTATACTCCCTTGGCAACGTATAGCCTCGGAGGAACTCCGATCGACAAAAGATATATCGGAACTTCCTATACTGTCAAACTCGAATACGCCCTTAACTCCTTTCTGGGGCTTATGGCAGGCCTTCAATATTTTGAGACCGGACCCTTTTTGGAAAGCACTATTCTCCATGTCGCAAATGCCAGGGAGGCCAGTGTTCGATTAACGTTTGCATTCTAAAACCAGTGAAGCTACCGCAACATCTCGCTGCAAAAACACGACATTTCGCTTTTCCCGTCCAGCTGGAGATTCCGATCCATGTTGACCACTTGTTCCGATCATGCTGATCATCGATTCTGATGATGTTGACCATCCCTGCCGGTTCGGCAGCGGTGTCATTCCGGCAATGTTGACCACCCTCTCCCGGATGGTTTTTCTGTCATTCCGGCAATATTGACCACCCCCGGTCGCCTACTCTGTAATCGTTTTCTTGCTTTGCAGGGAATAAAACCTGCATGACATGGCTGGCAAAACGATTATGATGAGCAAACTCAAACAAATTCTGCTGCAACGCAGTAATGGCATTCCTTTACAGACGATCAGTAAAACCCTGGACCTTTCCCGCAATACCGTGAAGAAGTATTTACGGCTGATCGATGTGCGGGGTTACGACCCCGGGGAACTGATGGAGATGAGCGAAGATGCACTGGAAGCATTGCTAGATGAGCCCGACGAGCCAACGGCGGAGCGACAGCGATCCCTGGAGGAATTATTTCCCTACTTCGAACAGGAGCTGCAACGCACCGGTGTGAACCGTGGGGTGCTGTGGAGCGAATACCGGCGGCAATACCCCGCGGGCTATGGATACTCCCAGTTCTGCGAACGGTTCAAGCAATGGTCGGCCACGCAGGCCGCCACGCTGCATCTGGAACACCATCCGGGTGACAAGCTCTTCCTGGACTTTACCGGTAAAAAGCTGTCGATCGTCGACCGGGAGACCGGCGAGCAGGTCCCCGTGGAAATCTTCATCGCTATCCTGGGGTATAGTCAGCTGACCTATGTGCAGGCCGTATTCACCCAGCAACTGCTGGATTGCCTCCGTGCCGTGGAGAATGCCTTCCTTTACTTCGGCGGCCTGACGCGGGTAATCGTTCCGGATAACATGAAAACCGCTGTTCACAAAGCTGATAAATTTGAAGCACAGCTTAACAAGCTGTTTCTGGAGCTGGCCAACCACTATCAGACCAGTGTCCTGCCTGCCCGCAGTTACAAGCCCAGGGACAAGTCGCTGGTGGAAGGAGCCGTCAACATTGCCTATACCCGGATCTTTGCGCCGTTGCGCAACCAGGTCTTCTACAGCCTGAAGGACCTTAATGAGGCGATTGCCCCTTTGCTGGAGGCCCACAACAACCTGCCGTTCCAGCGCAGGCCGCATAGCCGCCGGCAGCTCTTCGAGACCGAAGAACGCAGCTGCCTGCTGCCGCTGGCCGCTGAACGTTTTGAGATCAAGCAGTACCGCGAAGTGACCGTCATGAAGAACTGCCATGTGCATCTGCATGATGACCATCACTACTACAGCGTTCCGTATCGCTATATCGGCAAAAAAGTAAAGCTGGTCTACTCTGCCGCTCAGGTGGCCGTTTTCTATAACCGGGAGCGGATCGCCTGTCACAGCCGGGAAAGAAAGGCCTACGGCTATACCACCCATAAACAGCACCTGCCTTCGACACACCAGTTCGTCAGCGACTGGAACCCGGACAAGTTCATTGGGTGGGCAGCCTCCATTGACCCGGCAGTCAAAGATTACATCACCCGTATCCTCGACAGCAAGGCCTACCCCGAACAGACCTATCGCAGTTGTGTGGGCATCCTCTCTCAGGAAAGAAAAGTGGGACGGGACCGGCTCATCAGGGCCGTCGCCCGGGCCGCAGAGTTCGGCGCCTACAACTATACCACCGTTCACAAAATACTGACCCTCGGACTAGACCGGCTGGACGAGCCGGCAGAGCCGGCCCAAGCCGCGCTGCCCTTCCATGAAAACATCCGGGGTGCAGGGCACTATCAATAATCTTCATTACTTACCAAATACACATCGATTATGAGCACAACGATCCTCAACAAACTCGCCCAGATGAAGCTGCACGGCATGTGGCATGCCTTCAAGACCCTGCAGGAGAGCCATCACAGCGAAGGTCTAACCCATGACGAGTTAGTGGACCAACTGGTACAAGCTGAGTGGGAACAACGGGAAAACAAAAAGTTCAACCGCTATCTGCGACTGGCGCGCTTCCGGTATACGGCCAGCGTCGAAGAGGTGGATTTTACGGCCCTGCGGGGACTGGATAAGAACCAGTTCGTGCGGTTGGCAGAAGGCAGCTTCGTGCAAAAACGGGAGAACCTGCTCATCACCGGAGCAACCGGCGCGGGAAAAAGCTACCTGGCCTCCGCGCTGGGGCACCAAGCCTGCCTGCTGGGCTACCGCACCCTCTATTTTAATACCCAGAAGCTCTTCTCCCGGCTGAAGATGCTGAAGGCCGATGGATCCTATGGCCGGGAGATCAACAAAATTGAACGCGCCGATCTGATTATCCTGGACGACTTCGGCATGCAGCCCCTGGACAATGGCAGCCGAATGATCTTCCTGGAGATCATTGAGGACCGCCACGGCCGCCGGTCAACCCTGATCGCCTCACAATTACCCGTATCCAAATGGTATGAAATCATCGGTGACAGTACGATTGCAGATGCCATCCTGGACCGCATGGTCCATACCGCTCACCGGATCGAGTTAAAAGGTGAATCCATGCGGAAGACAAAAAAATAATTACCTTGTACCTTAGACCTGCAAGAATGTCATTACAGAGCAGGGGCCCCAACACTCAGGGGGTGGTCAACATCGCCGGAACGCATGGTCAACATGCCCGGAATCTTCAC
>DATMLR010000224.1:0-11349 GCA_035570015.1 Puia sp. | reverse complement strand
ATTTTATTACAAACGGTCCCGACCGGGTTCCCTTATCCGACTGGCACCAAACCACCGATGGGCATAAGGTCGGCTTCCAGGCCCGAAGTGTTGTCGGCGGCTACTTTATCCGGCTACTCGATTATCAATGGAACAAAAGATAAAGACTATGCGTAAACTGATCCCCCTCCTTTGTTTTGTTTACCCGTTCGCGTTGGCAGCCCAATCCCCGGCCCCGTTGGATCTTGTCCCCTACATCCACCCGATCATCGGCACTGAGCGGATGGGCCACACCTATCCAGGCGCGACTTCTCCTTTCGGAATGGTCCAGCTCAGCCCCGACACCGATACCATCCCATATGAGAAAGACGGGAAATATAACCCCGATGTGTACAAGTATTGTGCGGGTTACCAATATGAGGACAAAACCATCGTGGGCTTTAGCCATACGCATTTTAGCGGCACCGGCCACTCTGACCTGGGGGATTTTCTGGTCATGCCGACCGTCGGGGAACTGCGGATGAATCCGGGCGTCGCAGGTCAGCCCCGGAGCGGCTTCCGGTCCGCCTTCCGCCACGCTGCCGAAGTCGCCGAAGCCGACTACTATAAGGTGAAGCTCGACGACTACAATATTCTCGCCGAACTGACCAGCACCACCCGCGTCGGCTACCACCGGTATACCTTCCCTGAAGCCGAACAGGCGCATATCATCCTTGACCTGATGAGCGGAATCTATAACTATGAAGATAAGAACGTCTGGACCTATGTTCGCGTCGAGAACGATACCCTCGTCACCGGCTATCGCGAGACCAGCGGCTGGGGCCGGACGCGGACCGTGTATTTTGCGTTGGCGTTCTCCAAACCCATTGCCGCTTATGGCGCCCGCAATTTCTCCAAACGCCAGGTTTATCACGGCTTCTGGGGTAACTGGGATCAGGCCCACGACTTCCCCGAAGCAGCAGGCCGTCAGATTAGGCTGCACTTTGATTTCCATACAACCGACGGAGAGCAGATTCTGCTGAAATTCGCCCTATCTTCCGTCAGCACAGAAGGGGCGCTTCTTAACCTCCGGACCGAAGCGCCGGGGTGGGATTTTGACGCCGTGCGCCGTGCTGGTCAGGCGGCCTGGAATGCGGAATTAAACAAAGTGCAAATCAAGGCTTCGGAAGATGAGAAGGTAAATTTCTATACCTCCATATATCACGCCTTTATCAACCCGACGGTCTATATGGACGTCGACGGTTCTTATAAAGGGATCGATCAGGTCATCCATAAAGCGGCCGGTTTCACTAATTATACGACCTTCTCGCTGTGGGACACCCATCGGGCCCTGCATCCGCTGTTCAATATCCTTCAGCCCGGTCGCAATGCAGACATGATCCGCTCTATGCTTGCCCATTATGATCAGAGCCCCGAGCACATGCTTCCGGTCTGGTCCTTCTATTCCAACGAAGACTGGTGTATGTCGGGCTACCACAGCGTCGCCGTGCTCGCCGACGCCATCGTCAAGGGCAATACCCCCTTCGATCCCAATCGCGCCCTGGACGCCTGCCTGGTTACCTCCAGCCACCGGAGCTTCGAAGGCCTCGGCCTGTATATCGATAAGGGCTACATCCCTTCTGAAGCCAGCGGGGTTTCCGTGTCATCGACCCTCGAATATGCGTATGATGACTGGAGCATCGCCCAGGCCGCAAAGAAATTGGGCCGGATGGACATCTACGACCAATACATTAAGCGGTCACAGAATTACCGGAACGTCTTCGACCCTTCCATCGGCTATATGCGGCCCCGCGGGAATGATGGTACCTTCCGGCAAAACTTCGACGTCCTGAGCACGGACGGTCAGGGGTTTATTGAAGGGAATGCCTGGAACTACACGCTCTATGTCCCGCATGACCCCGAAGGGCTGATCGCGCTGATGGGGGGAAAGAAGCGCTTTGTCCAGCGGCTCGACTCACTGTTCACCATGACACTTCCGGATAAGTTCTTCGCCGAAACCGAAGACATCACCCGCGACGGAATCATCGGGGGTTATGTACATGGCAACGAACCTTCTCACCATGTCGCCTATCTCTACGACTGGACAGACCAGCCGTGGAAGACCCAGGAAAGGGTTCGGATGATCCTCGATAATCAATACCACAGCGGCCCCGATGGTCTGGGTGGCAACGATGATACGGGCCAGATGAGCGCCTGGTATATTTTTACGGCGCTGGGCTTTTATCCTGTTGCACCCGGCTCCGACCGGTATGCGCTCGGCAGCCCCGCCATCGACGCCGCGGCCATCACCCTCGAGAACGGGCATGTCTTCACGATCCGCGCCGTCGACCAAAGCCCTAAAAACGTCTATGTGTCGAAGGTCACCTTGAACGGCCAGCCGCTGAGCAGGCACTATATCACGCACGAGGAGATCATGAATGGGGGCGACCTGGCATTCTATATGAGTGCAAAACATTAAGTGACAACATTGTAAAAGACAGATTTACTGTCCTTTACCGGCCTTGCAAATGCGGATTTTTTTATATATCTTGTAAGTAGATGTTCTGATTTTTTAACCAAATGGGGCCCCCCCAAAAAATCTGTCATATGAAACATCACCCTATCCACATGAGCAAGACCGCCGTTACCGTCCTTCTTGCCGTTTCTTTCCTGAGCCTCGTCATGTTCTTGTCGTACCTCTTCATGTCCTCCACGATAGGCAGATAAGCTCCTCTCTAAAGAAATTTCACAAACAATAAAGGTCAGGCCCCTGCGGCTTGACCTTTTACATTTCAGTCGAATCCCCGGCGATCGACCTCAGGCTCTATTCAGTCGTCTACCCGCCCTATTGTAAGGTGAACGTTGTGCTGAATGTGCCGCCGGTGACCGTTAAGCTGTCTTTACCAGTGCTGACATTATACAATACCCCGCTGAACGTACCGCCGATGGTAAAATTCGAAGTGTTATAGGAGGTGATGGTCAGTGTGGAATGTCCGGCCAACGCTCCGCCGTCGTAAAGCGTACCGGTCTTGGCGTCCTGATATTGGATGTCTATGGATGCTGTATCAGAACCATACGCCTTGTTAATTGTGATTGGCGTATAAAAAGTCATCGAAAAACCGGAAGTATCACCCGATGTAATTTGAGCGCCGGCAACGTCAAACATAGAGTCGGCGACGGTGAATGAGCCTCCAACGCCATAATTAGCCGACCAGGCTGTGCTGTTTATCGAAGCGGTCATCGACCCGCTGCTGCTGTTGTTGTTACTGCTTTTTTTGCAGCTCCCGACGGCCATCGAAAAGGCGGCCAGGAGGATGATCAGGGGCAAAAAGCGATTGACAATAAGTCTCATAGCTGAATTATGGTTTTAAACAAATTACGTTAATTTGATCAAAAGGTTGCCGTCGGTCAGGGCAAAAAAAAGGTCAAGCCGCGTAAGCCTGACCTTTTGCTATCCAACTAATTAAGACTAATTAACCGTGAAGGACGAATTGAATTTGCCGTTTGTGACCACGAGGCTGTCGGTAAAGGTAGAAAGATTATACAATACCCCGCTGAACGTGCCGGCAATTGTATGACCCGTGGAATCATATGAAGTGATCGTCAGAACCGCATCCCCGAAACCGGGCAGAACACCGTAGTCCGCCTGCGTTTTGGAGTCCGTATAGGCAGCAATAAACGCTGACGTGTCTGAGCTGACCGGATGGTTCAGCGTGATCGGCGTGCCAAATTCCAGGTCAAATGTTGTCGAGTCACCGCTTTTGAACTGCAAACCGACGATGTCAAACAGTCCGACGCCGCTGCTCGACGCATAGAAGCCGATCAGGGGATAGTTGTTGGCCCACGCCGTACCGCCGATCGACGCGGACATGCTGCCACTGCCACTGCCGTTGCTATTGCTTTTCTTACAGCTCGTGACAGCCAGCAAAAACGCGGAGGAGACGATAAGGAAGGCCATTGCGCGGTTAAAGGGAAATTTCATAGACAATGAAGAGTTTTAAATGTTTAGAAAAGGCCATTTTCGTGCAATTAACGACCTTCGCCTTCCTTTATTGAATAGCGACAAAAAATTGCCTTAATTTTAATCCGGCGAGCCGCGAACTCGCAGCTTTCCCGCGAACTCTCGATATCTACCAAACCGCCTGGAGGTTTGGATTATTAATAACTTTAATACAACGAATCTGATCCAGATAGGCTCCATTTTTCTTCCAGATTTTCCACTCCTGCTGGCGCCCATGGAAGACGTCAGCGACCCGCCTTTTAGGGCGGTGTGCCGTAATCTGGGCGCTAATCTCACCTATACCGAATTTATCTCCAGCGAAGGTCTGATCAAAGGAACGGCTAGCAGCCGGCGCAAGCTGGATATCTATGCCACCGAACGTCCCGTGGGCATCCAGCTCTACGGCGGCGATGAAGACAGTCTCGCGAGAGCGGCGGCCATTATAGACGCCACCCAACCTGATCTGCTCGACATCAACTTCGGCTGCCCCGTCAAAGGGGTGGTGGGCCGCGGCGCCGGTTCGGCTGTGCTTAAAGACCCCGACCGCATGGTGCGGCTGACCTCTGCCTGCGTCCGAAGTACTAAACTGCCCGTGACCGTTAAGACCCGCCTGGGCTGGGATGATCAAAACAAAAATATCGAGACGATTGCCGAACAGCTCCAGGACGCCGGTATCCAGGCGCTGACGATCCACGGCCGTACCCGATGCCAGTTGTATAAAGGTGAGGCCGATTGGACCCTTATCGCGCGGGTGAAGGGCAACTCCAGGATGGATATCCCGATCTTTGGCAATGGCGATATCGACAGCCCGGAGAAAGCCGCGGAATACAAATCCCGGTTTGGTATCGACGGCATCATGATCGGGCGTGCCGCGATCGGTTATCCCTGGATCTTCCGCGAGATCCGGCACTATCTCGATTCCGGGGAACGGCTGCCGCCCCCAACCGCGCGTGAGCGGATGGATGTCTGTCTTCAGCATCTCGAGGGTGCGTTAAACTGGAACGGTCCCCTCCAGGGTTTGCGGGAGATGCGAGGCCGCTATCGCGCGTACCTTAAAGGATTGCCGGACATTAGCCATTTCCTGGGGCAGCTTGTCCGGCTCCCTGATCCTGACGCGGTTCGCGACATCCTCCACCGGATCGCCGTTGTTTATGAAGATTATACCGTCGAAGCCGAGCCCATCCGGCTGGTCGACTATCATGCGAATTGTACACTCTAACGGATAAATCACATGCACCAAAAAACAAGCCTTTTTATCTGCGCCGTCCTGCTGGGAGGAGCGACCCTGGGCCAGCAGAAAACCGCGACCGTCTACACGACTGCTGCTAACACTCAACTCCGGCTGTCCCAGAACGGTCAGCTCAACTTCTCCCCCTGGCCGCAGCCGATGGAAACTGAGCCTTTCGTGCTCATAGACCCGGAAGCCACTTTTCAGAATTATATCGGAATCGGCGGAGCCCTGACCGATGCGTCGGCGGAAATTTTTGCGAAACTGTCAAAAGACAAACAGCAGGAGCTTCTGACCGCTTACTACGATCCACAGAAAGGGATCGGCTTTACGCTGGCCCGCACCAATATCCAAAGCTGCGACTTCTCCAGCGATACCTATAGCTACGTGGCGGACAACGATCCCCAGCTCAAGACCTTTAGCGTTGCCCACGACGAACAATACCGCATCCCGCTCATTAAACAAGCGATCGCCGCCGCCGGCGGTCACCTGCACATCTTTGTCTCACCGTGGAGCCCGCCCGCCTGGATGAAGGACAACAACAGCGTCACCGGCGGTGGTAAGCTGAAACCGGAATTTGATCAGGCCTGGGCTAACTTCTATATCAAATTCATCCGGACCTATGAAGCAAAAGGGATCCCGATTTGGGGATTGTCGGTTCAGAACGAGCCGATGGCCCGCCAGCGCTGGGAATCCTGTATCTATACCGCCGAAGACGAACGGGATTTTATCAAGAATTATCTCGGCCCCGCGCTCCAGAAGGCGGGGATGAGCGAGAAAAAGCTTATCGCCTGGGATCATAACCGGGATCTCATCTACCAGCGGGCCAGCACTATCCTCGAAGATCCTGCGGCTGCACGGTATGTCTGGGGCATTGGCTTCCACTGGTACGAGACCTGGACGGGCAACCCCATGCAGTTCGACAACGTCAAATTGGTATACCGAGCCTTCCCGAAAACCAACCTGCTGTTTACCGAAGGCTGCAAAGAAGCCTTCAATTTTGACAGCTTAAACGCCTGGTCGCTGGGTGAGCGGTACGGTTACTCGATGATCAATGATTTCAACAGCGGCGCCGTCGCCTGGGTCGACTGGAATATCGTGCTCGACGAGCACGGCGGCCCTAACCACGCTGGTAACTTCTGCTTTGCTCCGGTCCACGCCGACACCCGGACCGGTCAGCTGATCTATACCAACGCTTACTATTATATTGGCCACTTCTCCAAATTCATCCGGACCGGCGCCCATCGGATCGCCGTCTCCACCAACCGGCCCGCGCTCCAAAGCACCGGCTTTCTAAATCCCGATGGCAGCATCGTCATCATCGTGATGAATACGACCGATCTGCCGTTGCCCTATCATCTGATGTATAAAGGAAAAGCCGCGACCGCCGAAAGTCTCGCGCATTCGATCGCCACGATTGTTGTAAAATAGTTTTCTTCGAAATTCCATCTAAATATGAAGGGCCCACTCAGCGGGCCCTTTATTCGTTACTTGGTTTCATTTCCACTCCGGCCTCCTGCTCGCGCCTTTTCGCTCCTGCTCGCGCCTTTCGCTCCCGCTTCCATTCAATACGACTCCCAAACATTCCTTTCACAACTTTTCCAATTTGTCTATGCAAATTGAATTTTCGCCGAAACACATACCCTCCCCCCATCTAACTCAATCGGAGCCGGATTCCCAACATCTCGCGCCTTTACTCCGGTAACTTCATCCCCTCATAAAACCGCCACTTCGCTTTATAATCCTTATCCAGCGGCAAGCCCTCCATGATCGCCCGGATCATCTCCACGGGCATCGCATTCAATTGTAATATCGTATCATGAAACTGCCGGTAGCTCATCTTCCCGCCATCCACCAACTCCGTCTTCAGCGCATAGAACTGCCGGCCGCCCGTCAGGTAGGCCAGCTGATACAGCGGCGGATAAGACGTCTCGAACGACCGCCGGACCTCACCGGCCGCGTTTGCCCGCTCATGTCCCACGCGGTCCACGAGGAAATCGATGCATTGCTGTGGTGTCCAGTTACCGAGGTGATAGTTCAACGAGAAGATGATCCGCGCACACCGGTGCATATGCCAGAACAACATTCCAATCCGGTCCTCCGGGCTTTGCGGAAACTTCAAGTCCCACAACAGCAGCTCCCAGTAAAGTGACCAGCCCTCCGTCCAGAAACCGGAACCGAAATCGCGGTAGCTGCGGTACCGCTCGTTCATAAACCCCTGCAGGTTATGTCCCGCGATCAGCTCGTGATGCACCGTCGCCCGTGAGAAATGCGGATTATTGCCGCGCATACTCATCAGCCTGTCCTCCTCCGACATCGAGTCTGTCGGATATGATATACTGATTTCCTCGCCTCCCGTAAAGAACGGATTGACCAGTTGCCGCTCCGGCGTCATCATGATCATCCCCCAGGTCTCCTCATCCAGCGGCGGGATCGTAACGAGATCGTGTTTTTTTATAAAGTCAACCGATTCGTTGAACAGCCCCAATATCATCTCGGGCTGTTGTCCCGGCGGCACATAGGAGTTCTTGACCTTCTCCAGCGCCGCCTTCCAGTCGTCGCCGAACCCCATCTCCCGGGACGCCTTCAGCATTTCCTTGTCACACCACGCAAATTCTTTGTTGGCGATCCCGATCAATTCTTCCGGCGTATAGGGGATCATTTCGAATTTCAGTTGCCGCACCAATTCGGCCCGGCCCACCGGCCTCCCGACGATCCCGCTTTTGTCGCCGGCGACGTAACGTGCCTTTCGCTCCTTAAACCCATCCGAATACGCTGTAAGCGCGTCGTTCAGGGCTTTATAATTGGCCGGCACCCACCAGGTGTAAATCGGGTCATAGCCTTTGTAGAATTCATGAATGCTCCCGATCGCCCGTTTGAGATCCGCAACGACCAGCCCCGCTTCGTACAGCAGGTCCAGGTCAAGGCTGCTGTCCTTCTTCAACTGAATCCGCAGCAACCCTACACGCGAAGCCGCGTCACTCCATACCCGGGCGACCACCGCCGCATCCAAGGGATGACCGCGCCGCCGGAGTCGTTCCAGTGCATAGATCGAATCGGCAAACGGGAACCAGGATCTGACCTTTTCATACCGACCAGAATCCACTGCGAGCAGCCGCAACTTCTCGTTGAGATTACGCCGGAATAGGATGTAATCTACCTTGCATTCCTGCGGCAGCGCGTTAAAGTCCAGCCGCGCCATTTTGTCAAGGTATTCGCGGTCCAGCGTCCCCAGCCGCAGCCGCAGCTCCGGCGAAACGGCATCGCCGCCCCGGAACCGCGTCCCGTAAAAACTGCTGTTGTAAAAGCGGGTAATCGCCCGGTCATCCGCCTGATAATTCTCCATCAGCGCCGGCATCTCCTGACAGGGGACATAGGGGTCGGGCGACACTTGCGCCCGCCCCGTCCCGCTGGCAGCAAACAACAAGGCAGAGGTCGCCATACATGTGTAGAAGAAGCGCATATCTTTTGTTATTCTTTTATCAAGATCCTCGTTACTCTTTTATCCATACCTGCGAAACCGGCGGCTTCCTCCCATCGGATTTCGGCGTCGGGGTGGGGGAGACCCGGTTCATCCGCGCATAATTGGGGATCGCCACCAGCTGCGTCCCATCCGCCCAATGCCCCCGGATCGTCATGATGCCGCCCAACAGACTGTCCGACCATTCCAGCCGAAGCGGCCCCGGCCCGATCCTCCCGTCGATCGACCCGTTATCCGTAGTTTCAACATTATAGAGCAAGGGCCCATACCGCAGCGCTACCCGCCCGCTGTCCGCCGCGACCCGGGGGTCGGCCACCACCTTCTGTACCGCCATCGGCAACTCCAGGTCGATCCGGTCCCCTTTCTTCCAGACCCGACGGATCACCGCATACCCATGAACGATAGCCGGTGTAACCGGCCGGCCATTGACCGAGATGGACTTCAGCCCGCGAACGGCCGGCGTCGCCGTATACAAGTCGCTCGTCTGCCGGTTGGGGACCCGCACATAAACCGTAAACTCCCGCTCCGCAGCCGGATTCACGACGATTCCGACATCAGGCTTCCACGGATACTCCGTCTGCTGCACCATTTGCAGCTCCGTGCCGGCCACCTTGCCGGCGTTGATCGTGCTGCCAACGAACAAATTTACATAGAGCCCGTCATCACCGCGGACATAGGCCCAGGTGGGCATCATCAGGAGGGTCCGCGGGATATTCCCGACACAGCAGGGACAGGAATGCCAGCCGTAGCGCGGCTGCGCCGTAGCCAGTGCATTGGTGTAATAGAAATCCGTCCCATCTAGATTGAGCGACCCCAGCAGCGCATTATAAAGGGTCTCCTCATACAGATCGGCATACCGGGCGTCATGATAGGCCAAGTTCATTTTGTATTCGAAAAAGATCAGCCCACAGCTCGAACACGATTCGCAATACGCTCCGTTGCGCAGCGAATAGTCGGGCCCAAAACCCTCCGACGTCTCCCCACTCCCAATCCCCCCGGTTATATAGTACTTCCGGTTTACGAGGTTGTCCCACAGCGACATGACCGCACTCTGATAATCGACGTCATGGGTTTCAGCCGCAACATCGGCCATCCCTGAATAGGTATATGTAGCCCGCACCGCATGTCCGACCGCCTCATATTGCTCCTGCACCGGCGACTGGCTTTGATCGTATTCGTCACCGCCACCCCGGCTGTCCAGCAGGAACTTCGCCAGCCGGATATATGCATCCCCATGCCCTCCTCCTTCCATATCGTTGACAAAACGTCCGAATCGCACCAGGGCCTGCTCCATTTCCTGGTGGCCGTCGAACCAGACTTTCTTGCCCGGCCCGATATTCGTCACCCAGCAATCCGCCAGCCGCTTCGCCGCGTCATAGAGCCGCCGGTCCCCGCCCCCGGTCAACGTATAGTGATTGATCGCCGATTCGATAAAATACCCCGCCGTATAGCCCTCATGATTGCCCCGGTTCTCCGGGGACCATCGACTGTGCCATTTGCCCGTGTCCCTCAACGTATACGCCGTTTGAAGATACCCATCCGGCTCCTGAGCCGACAAAATGATCGGGATCCAGCGCTCCAGTGTGGTCTTCATTTTCTCTTGAGCATGAATGATTGCAGTATCGCCTCGCGGATCGACCATCAATGCTTCACACATACTCTCCACCGTCTGATAGACCCACGCATTCGAAAAGACATAACCTTTATGCGGCCCGTGCGGCAGTCCCTTCAGCGCCTTTGCTGCCTCGATGAAATTGTCAATCCCGCCCTGACCTGTGCTCAGGTCGGACCGGTCGATCTGGTCGGCGCAATACGGTATCCAGTGTACGATGATGGCCTTAAACCGCTCGTTCCACAAGGGGTTGTCAACACGATAGCGCGTAGTATAAACGACGTCCAGCCGTTTCGCAGGCGGCGGCCGCAGCACTTTCACCCGAACCGTCGAAGCGGCATGCAGGTCGCCTTGCAAGGCCGTCAATCGTAACACATAAGTCCCCGATTCCGTGAACGAAGCCGTCGATCGCACCGAATCGGGCTGGCTAAAGCGCATGCCTCCCGGGCCCGTGACCTTAATCCAGCGACAGGAGCCAAGTGTCCCGACGGCCCGGACCCGCCCCGATAAATACGTTTTCCCATCCAGCATCACATCTCTGTCGGCCCCAGCCGCCACCACCGGTGCTACCGGCCCCGCACCCGGCGCCGCAAAAACCTGCCATTCAAGCAGCGCCGCCACCCACCGGTCCGCCGAATCCATCTCCAGCCGCATCCGCGTGGTTTTTATCGGATCGAATCGCGTCTCATTATAACTCCCGCTAACCACACCCAACCCCGAGACATTCGGAACACCAACCCAGCCATTCCCGTCCCAATATTGAAGCCGATAGGCCGACGGCAGCGGCACAGTCCCGGTATAATCCCACCAGAACACCGCGATCCGGTCCGTCAGAACCGGCTGCGCCCACGTATACTCCACCCACGTATTAAAGCGTCTGGGCCGGGATCTCCGCTCCGCAGTATCCCCCGGCTCCATCGGCGTGAGGCCGTCATTGAGTGCATCATAATTCCCGCCATACCGGTCGATCCCGGAAGGAGTAGCCACTACCGCCAGGTTTGCGGGCTGGCCGCCCTGCGCACCGGAATAAAGAAAAGACACCAAACCAAGAAAGAGTAGTGAATATCTCC
>DATMLR010000223.1:0-6318 GCA_035570015.1 Puia sp. | reverse complement strand
TATGTCAGCAGGATCCCGCCAAAGGGAAAAATTATCCCGCCCCGCCCCCGCCCGCGGCTCCGGCCGGTCCCGCCCCACCCCGCGCCCGCCCCGCCTCCCACTCCGCCAGAAAAACTTAACATTGGGTTTTGTCCATTAAATATTAATTTTATGTTACTAAATTATTACCAAAAATCGTCATTCGTATGAGTCAACAAGAAACAGTCGCTCCTGTGCTGTCGCCCAAGAAGAAAGTGCGGAAGGAGATCGGAGACAAGGTTGCAGGGGCGTTAGCAGATTACAAGCAGGAGTTGGGAGAAAAGGTATTGGCTACCCATGTCCGTCAATTCAGTAAATTGATCAGCCGGGATTTGCTGAAGGTCACCAAGAAGCGGGAAAAGACCGCAAAGAAGGGAAGGGTGAAGAAAGCCACCAAAACCACAAAAGCAACGAAAGCGCCAGCTAAACAATAGTTCCGGTTCCCATGTTACTAAATTGATCCGGCCGCATTGCGGCCGGTTTTTTTTCGGACCCTACTGGACGAAGTCCAGATATAAGATAATATTGAGACAAAAAATTAAATTCTAATTTTCAGAGATTTTTTGTCGAAATTCAATACAGACCAATTAAATCAAATCACTATGGCCAGTTTCGGCGAATTGAAGCCTAATACGTATTATCTGATCCAGGTAGATGAGGAATCGGATATCGAGCTCGTTTCAGTGATCCTTGAGACAAAGGAAACGGTACTCCTTCGCAGTTATCTGCCGGAGACGGAGGACTTCTTTAAATATCAGGAGGAGACCATCTATAAGCTTGTCGAAGAAGTCGATGAAGACACGGCCGCCCAATTTGAAAGCCTTTACCAGCAGGCGGCAGCTGAAGAGCAATTCAGTGAATATGAGGCAGACGAAGAGGAATAGGATTCAGAAGTTCCAGAGAATGACCGCCAGGACGAAGAGAGTGATCGATACATAGAGGTAATCCTTTTCCAGCAGGTAACCGAAGACGGAAAAGACGATCC
Source organism: Puia sp. (assembly GCA_035570015.1). GTDB lineage: Bacteria > Bacteroidota > Bacteroidia > Chitinophagales > Chitinophagaceae > Puia. The sequence continues at coordinate 5,315 of DATMLR010000223.1, read as the reverse complement.
GGGCGATCGGCGTGAGGATGAGCAGCAGCAGCCCCAGCGCGATGAGGGGCCTGCCTTCGCCATGCCAGATGGCTTTCCACATCTCTACCGGCTTTCGCATCTTGTCCGGCTCGCCCCTGAACGTGTCGAAATCCGGTTTTTGATAACCATGTCGGACCAGGTAGACGATCCCGCCGGTCACAACGACGAGGGAAGAAAGCAGCACGCCATACCTCAGCAGCTGGCCGATGATCAGCTCAAGGTCTTTATCCTGAATTTTTTTCCTGATTGCTCCCATGCTCAGATCGTGTGGTGGATACCGTTATAAATCATTTCTATCGCGAGCAGCCCGATCACGGCTGCAAAAATCTTCTTTAGCTGCGGTACTTTCGCCCGCGTCAGGATCCTCGACCCCATGAAAGCGCCCGTCAGCACGCCCAGCATGACCGGCATCGACAGGCCCGGATCGATATACCCTTTTTTCAGGTAGATCCCCGCGCTGGCTGCCGCCGTCACCCCAATCATGAAATTGCTCGTAGTGGTCGAAACCTTAAAGGGCGCCCGCATGATATTGTCCATCGCCAGCACCTTCAACGCTCCCGAGCCGATGCCCAGCATTCCGGACAATACCCCCGCGACATTCATCATCAGGAAGCCTCCGACCACGTTCTTCACCGTATAGTCCTGTTTTCCTTCCGGGGTCGGATAGGTGCTCGCGAGTTTCAGCCATTGCGCCAACCGGCTGCCCGGCCCGGTAACGAGGTTGTCCTGGTTTTTGAAAAAGGACAGGATGGCCGACAGGATCAGCACAGTGCCGAAGACGATTGCGATCGCGGCCGTAGACAGATGCGTAGCCAGGCTGGCGCCGGCGACTGCGCCTACCGTCGTCGCGACTTCCAGGAACATGCCCAGCCGGATATTGCTGATGCCGTCGCGGACGTATGCCGCCGCCGCGCCGGACGACGTGGCGATCACGCTGACGAGCGAAGCCCCGATGGCGTAGTGGATGTCGACTTTGAAGAGCAGGGTCAGCAGGGGGATCAGCACCACGCCGCCGCCGAGACCCGTGAGCGACCCCAACAAACCTGCTGACAAGGCGCCAGCGAAAATTAAACCCGAGAAGACGAGAACGGTCATGGATGGGCGGGTATGTTTTGGGACAAACCTACGTCATTTTCCGGGCTGGATTTGAAAAGTTTGGCGATTTGATCTTCCAAAATGGAACACCCGGCGCTGAACTTCGAGCCCACGTCTACCGAAGATGCCGCCCGTCGATGAAATCCATGAACGATCGGAGGTAGGTCTCGCCGATCGGAATCCGGACGCTGCCGATGTCGATCTCGTTGTCCTTTACGCTTGCAATCGCGGTCTTGGCGACAATATAGGAGTTATGGACGCGGATGAACTTGTCCGGAGGCAGCAGGTCTTCGAGCGCTTTGAGGCGTTGGAGCGTGACGATCTTTTGTGTGGGAGTGTGGATGCTGACGTAATTTTTGAGGCCTTCGATAAAGAGAATATCGTGGATATCGACTTTGACATAGCGGGTGCCGTCTTTTACAAAGATATAGTCGGGGCCGGCAGACGTCTCGTTACCGGACCCCGCACCCGCAAAACGCTGTCCCGCTTTGCCGACGGCCCTCGCGAACCGCTCGAACGTGATGGGTTTTTGGAGATAGTCGACAACGTCGAAATCATAACTCCGGAGGGCGAATTCGGAAAAAGCGGTGGTGAGGATAACGAGCGGCCGGTTGGGGAGGGCTTCGAGGAGGTCGAGACCGGTCATCCCGGGCATGCGAATGTCAAGAAACAAAAGGTCGACCGGGTTGGTCTTGAGGGATTCAAGGGCATGGATGGGGTTGTCGCTGACGGCGACAAGTTGAAGAAACGGAAGTTTGCTGACGTGGAGCTGGAGGAGCTTGCTTGCCATGGGTTCGTCGTCGATTATATGACAGCGGATTGTCATGAGCGGTCGATCGTTAACGTGACGCAATAGGAATCTTCGCGGTCGTCGATCCGGAGTTGGTGTTTGCCCGGGTAGCTGAGTTCAAGCCTTCTTTTGACATTTGTCAATCCGATGCCATCGCCGTCGGCGAGATACATTTTCCCCCCTTCGGCGGAGTAAGCGGGCGTTTTGACTTTGCTGTTGGCAATCGTATACCGTAAACTGGTATCGTCGACCTGGAGGCAGCTCCTGATCCAGCAGTGGTCGGTTCCGTTGCTGATCCCATGTTTAAAAGCATTTTCGAGAAAAGTGATCAGGATAAGCGGGGAGATGAGCATGTCGGTGCGGCCGCTAACCTCCAGCTCAAGCGGGATGCCCTCTTTCAGCCGGAGACGCTCCAGGCTGATGTAGTGTTGCATGTATTCGATCTCTTTGTCGAGGGTGATTTGTTCGTGGCTGGAATCGTAGATCATATACCGCATGACTTCGGAGAGCTTGGCGATGATGAGGGGCGCCGTGTCGGATTTGATCGTGGAAAGATAATAAAGGTTGTTGAGGGTGTTGAACAGAAAATGGGGGTTTACTTGCGCCTTGAGGAACTTGATCTCGGCGTTAAGCTTTTCGGTCTCGAGCTGGCGGCGGCGCGATTCCAGCGCGGGCCAGTCGGCGGCAAACCGCAGCAAAGCGATGAACAAGACAATAAACAGATCGCTCACCGTCGACTGCATAATCAACTGCGTTCGACCCAGAGCCTGGGCCTCCCAGGACTGGCCGAATGCAAGAGTCTCCGCACCGACGCGGAGTAAGACCAGGACCGCAAACGATACGAAGAAAAGCAGGATATAGAGGCCGACCTTTTTTCGAAGCAGGAAGACGGGGATCAGGTAGAAGTAATTGAAATAGGACAGGATGAACAGGTAGGATACGCTGATCAGCGACGAGCCGATCACATGACCCCAATGGATCCGCGGTCCGGTCTGATAAGAAGTGATATGGTTGACCATAAAGGAAGCATATACAGCCCAGAAGGCGGTATGAAGCAGGAGCTCGCGCTTCTTATACAAGGTCATCGTCACTTCATATCGGTTTTAGGTCTTGTCAACGCTGTATTTACCCGGGCCGACGAACACCAGCCCGGCAAAGACAACGGCATCTTCGATCGCATGGGTGGCATCCAGGAAATTCCCGCCGCTGACATGATAAGTAAATATCGCTGCGACGATGAGGTCGAGGACGAGCAGGATGCAGGCAGGCCGGAAGGCAAGTCCCACGATCACCAGCACGCCGCCAAGGGTTTCGGTCAGCGCGCAGACCAACCCCCAGAACGTAGGCAGGAAATGGATGCCGACGGAACCGGCGGCAGTACCCAGGTGCTCCCATTTGGAAGGCCCGCCGATCAATTTGGGCAGGCCGTGATAGATAAATAAGATGCCGAGACCTGCACGAATAAGGAGGAGGCCGAAATTCTTGTGGTTTCCTAAGTTTTTCAAAAACGCCATTGGTAAAAGGTTGTTGCTACAAGGTAATATAATCGGTGGGTCCGGCCGAATCGGGGGCGCGCGTTCGGTCAAATATTGGAGCCGATCCGTCAAGTATTTCGGGGAATGGGTACAAGGGGATGAAAGGGGCGATCCCTTTCCGTTATTTTGCCGATAATTATGAAGAGGGCCGTTGCCTGCTGTTTGTGGATGTCGCTTGTTTCTCAGATCTCGGGGCAAACCGTTTCCGGAGTGGCGAAAGATTCGCTTTCCGGGGCTGCGAAAGATTCGGTGCCGGCGAAAACATTAAGGGCCGTGGTGGTGAAAGGTAAGCGCGCGCTGATCGAAGAGAAATTGGACCGGACGGTGTACAATGTGGAACGGGATAAGTCCCTGACGGGAGGAGATGCGACGGATGCGTTGCGGCGGGTGCCGCTTTTGTCGGTAGACATCGACGGGAATGTGACGCTGCGGGGCAGCGCGAATATCAAGGTGCTCATTAACGGGAGACCTTCCACGATCACGGCAGGTAACCTGGCGGATGCGTTAAAGCAAATTCCGGTTGACGAGATAAAGTCCGTGGAGGTGATCACGTCACCTTCGGTGAAATATGACGCGGACGGTTCGGCGGGGATCATCAATATCGTCCTGAAGCAGGACCGGCTCCATGGGATCCTGATCAACCCGGACATGGCAGTCGGGACCAGAGCATCGTTCCTGGGGATTAACGGAGCATACAACAACCAGAAGATGTCGTTTTCGATTGGTGGCTACGGACGGGCAACCTATAACGTGACAGGGACATACGGGAACGTGCAGTCCGTGGGGCCGGAGACGATCAGCCAGGAGGCGGCGACGCGGAAAAGCGAACTGACGGATAACTATAATATAGGCTGGGAATACGATATCGATACGAACAATTTCCTGAACACTACGGTGCGCTATAGCCAGTTCAACAGCCACAACTATCAGGACAACCTGGTCAGCAATTTTTATACGGGATCGACGCCGGACAGCTCGGAATTGAACCAGGTGGCAATATCGGGACGCTCGGGGACGGTGGACGCGACGGTGGACTTTACGCATGCTTTTGGGCGGTCAAAGGAATTGAGCTTTTTGACTCTGCTGAGTCGCACCGACGGGACGAGCGGTTTTACGAATGCGCAGGAATCAAATAATGACCGAAGCTCCAATCAGGAAATTACGTTGCAGGTGGATTACCAAACACCGCTGGATTCAAGCCAGCTACTCGAATTCGGCGGAAAATATATTATCCGGCAGGTGATCAGCGACTATTCCTATGCCGCGCAGGCTTCACCGGAGTTGACAAACCGGTTCACCTACAATCAGAATGTGACGGCGGCCTACCTGGAATACACGTTGACGACCTATACGCCATTTAGCCTCCGGACGGGGGCGCGGTATGAATACGCGGCGATCAGTGCGGCCCTGGCGAATCCGGGCGTGACGTTGCCGGCGATCCCATCCTATGGTGTTCTGGTCCCCGCGCTGAATCTAGGCTGGCGCCTTCCTAACGGGAAGTTGATCAAGCTGGGCATTACCCGGCGCATCCAGCGACCTTCAATCCAGTATCTTAATCCGAACGTGGTGGCCGCGACGCCGGGAAGCATATCAACGGGCAATCCGGCGCTGGGTCCGGAATATTCCGACAACATCGAGTTGGGGTATAATACGGAGATCGGGGGGATGACGGTTGGGTTATCGACGTTTTATCGCCGCACGGCAGGAGCGATTGAACCCCTAAGCCTGCCGGTTGCGGGTGGCGACACGATCGAGCGGACCTATGCGAATATCGGGACCGAACATACGGGCGGACTGGACATCTTTGCGAACCTCGACCTTGGGCAGAAGCTGTCGCTGAGCGGGGGTGCGGATCTATATTACACGGATTTGGC
>DATMLR010000222.1:0-4684 GCA_035570015.1 Puia sp. | reverse complement strand
CCGGTCGAGTGCGGCCCTGCAAAGAGCTTCGCCCACGCCTTTGCCGCGGAAGCCGGGGTGGACGGCCATTTTGGTCAATTCGTAGGTAGACTGGCTGGTCTTTTTAGTGGATTCATCGGAAGACTGGCTGGTCCTTTTCAGGGCGACGAAACCGGCCGGCCGATCGTCACAGGTGGCGATAAGGATGGCGCCTTGTTTGGCGAGGATCGCTTTCTCCGGCTGGGTCAGCACGAAGTCGTCGATCGGTTCGGGCGGGACGCCAAAATGAGCGGTGAACCATTCCCGGTAGACCTGCTCAAAGAAGGGCTGATGGGCGGGTTGAAAGTCGATGATCTTAGAGTTGGGTGGGTGCATCGTTCAGCTGGCTTTTTACGGGCAAAGATGAGATCAATTTCTGAGGAAGAACAGATGCAGTTTTGTTGTTTTGGGATAGATCAGAAAAAATCACGGGGTGCGGTTTCTGACATGATTGTCAAAATATTGTGATTGATCAAGGGCTTGCAAGTCTTAGAATAATGGCGTATTTTGGAACAGAACCCGAACCGGACCCAGTCCGGACCGAAATCCTTTATGTAATGAAAACCCTCGTAAGGATCGCCTTATCCTTGATCCTCACTGCCTTATACTGTAGAGGCGCGGAATGCCAGACTGTCTCCGGCGTTGTGAATTCTTATTTTGCCGTGACGGCGGTAAATACCGCTTCCAATTCGGTGACGGTTAGCAATGCGGCGGGGTTGTACAATGGCGAGCCGGTTCTCATTATTCAAATGAAGGGTGCGACGGTGAGTAGCAGCAATACTGCCGCTTATGGCGGGGTCACGGCTATTAATGACGCCGGCAATTACGAATTCGATACGATTTGCAGCATCAGCGCCAATGAGGTCATGTTTCAAAACAAGCTGGTGAACGCTTATGACCCCACCGGGAATGTGCAATTGGTTTCATTTACTTCCTATTCATCGGTGACTGTTACGGGCACGATCAACGCACAGGCCTGGAGCTCGACCACGGGGACTGGAGGGGTAGTCGTCCTGGCCGCTACAAATTCGATAACCCTGAATGCGAATATCGATGTCAGCGGGCAAGGTTTTCAGGGCGGCGCGCTGGTGAATTATGCGATACCGCCGTACAACTGTTCCTGGGCTGTCCCGGTGAGCGGCTATTATTATAATGATCCCGGCTCAGGCTTTAATACAGCCGGGACAAAGGGCGAGGGCATCGCCGATACGCTCCCCAATGAAGCAGACGGTATGGGCATGCTGGCCAACGGCGGCGGCGGCGGCAACAATGCCAACTCCGGAGGGGCAGGCGGGGGTAATTACGGCGCGGGAGGCGCGGGTGGTACGCGGGCGGGAGAGACCTTCTTTGACTGTCATGCTCAATATCCGGGGATCGGGGGCGCCAGTCTTGCGGCTTATGGGTATAGTGCCGGGTCCAACCGCATCTACATGGGCGGCGGCGGGGGAAGCGGGGAGGAGAACAATGCTGTCGGCGAGCCGGGGGCCAATGGCGGCGGGATCATTATCCTGTCGGCGCCGACGATCGTTGGCGGGGGCGGTGAGCTGTTGGCGAACGGTTTTCAGCCCACGAACCCGGCGTGTGCGCCTGATCCGCTGCAAGCTCAAGGTGACGGCGGTGGCGGGGGAGGGGCTGGAGGGACCATTATCCTAAATGCGACTACGATATCGGGAACCATTACGGCTTTGGCGAACGGCGGTCAGGGATCCAATTCCAGCAACCTAGTGAATGACTGTACGGGACCCGGTGGCGGGGGAGGTGGCGGGATTATCTGGGCGGCTGGGGCCAGCTTCCCGGCGGCGGTCACGGCATCGGTGAACGGAGGCTCCAATGGCGTTGTCAGTTCCGGCAACAGCAAAGCATCGTGCCGCGGCCAATCCAATGGCGCGGCCAGCGGGCTAGTGGGGGCGACGCAAAGCGGCTATGTGGCTCCGGTCCCCGGCAGCGCGGTCTGTGTGGTGCTGGCGTCTTCGGCGCTGCGATCTTTCAATGCGGCGCCTTCTAACGGTCAAGTTGCATTGGTGTGGACTTTGTCTTCCTCTATAACGATATCGGATATCCGATCCTTTGTGCTACAGCGGGCGACAGGCACGGGCGGCTTTCAGGATCTGGCAACGGTGCCTGCCTCCGGTGACTCGATCGTCTATCACTATACAGATCCCGCGCAGGGTATCGTCGGCCCTGTGTCCTACCGGCTGTCCTGGCAGGATCAAACGGGGGCCTGGTTCTATTCTCGCATTGTAGAGCTGACGTTGACCCCAGGGCCAGGGGCTCCTTCGCTGACGCTCCAACCCAATCCCGCATCGGATCAGCTGACGCTTACGGTCTACTCCCGCGTGGCTGGAAATGCCGGGATTACTGTCTCTGACGTATTGGGCCAATCTTTGTCTTCCCTACGGGTCATGCTGCAGCCGGGAATAAACACGGTGGTAATCCCACTGGGTAATCTGCCGCCGGCGGTTTATATATTGGCGCTGGATCAGGAAAGCGGGCGGCAGGTGAAGGAATTTATCAGAAAGTAGGGTTTATCCGGGGGCAGGATTCGCAGTACGGACAAATTACATAACTTTAAGGTAGGGAGAGGATTGGCCTATGGGCAATAAAGTAATATTGTGGATACCCATCGTTGGAGTATTTGTAAGTCTGGCTCACTACGATAAGGAGAATGGCATGAAGCCTATCTGGGCGTATTATCAGGCTGCAGCGCTCGTAGTAATTATTTGGATCATCGCCTATCTTCAGTCGTCGCACTGAGGTGGATCGGGGGTATGTTAACAGGCCCTCCGGAAGGGGGGCAAGTCTTCTTAATGAATACACGGAGAGATTTTATCAAAAAGACTTCGGCTGGGATTGCGGCGGCAGGTTCAGCCGGGATAGGGGTGGGCAGTTTGGCTGGAATCGGGATGATCCCTTTGGCTGATATCCTGAGGGCCGGTGGGGTAACCCCGGGTGCCGGCAAGAAAATTGTTTGTGTCGGTGGTCACCCTGATGATCCGGAAAGCGGCTGCGGCGGCACGCTGGCGAAATTGTCGGCATTGGGACATGCAGTGACCGTCATATATCTGACAACAGGCGAAGCGGGGATCAATGGAGTCAGCCATGATGAAGCGGCGCGGATAAGAAAACAGGAGGCTATCAATGCCTGCCAGGTGCTTAATTGCAAGCCGGTGTTTGCCGGTCAGATCGACGGTGATTCGGTTGTCAGCAATGCTACATTACAACATCTGCAGGACCTGATCGGCCTGGAAAAACCCGATATCGTATTCAGTCATTGGCCCATCGATTCTCACAAGGACCACCAATGCGCCAGCCTGCTTACTATTCAAACGTGGGTGCGGGCGGCGGATAAGTTTATCCTTTACTTTTTTGAAGTATGTACCGGCGAGCAGACGATGGGGTTTCACCCCACCGACTTCGTTGATATCACGGACACGCAGGAGCAGAAAAGGAAGGCCGTTTATTGCCATAGCAGCCAGGACCCCGCCGGTATCTACGCCTGTGGGCATTCGGCGATGGAAGATTTCAGAGGAAGGGAATTGGGGGTAAAGGCGGCTGAGGGGTTTGTGAGGATGACGGGTAAAGGAATGGGAGGAGCTTTTGGGATCCGGGGGTGAGATTAGATGTGGCGATGTATCTTTGGTCATGAAAATCAAGTTCATTTTATTCTTTCTTTTTCTTTTTACGGGGATTGCCCGGGCGCAGGAAATTCGAACCGCTTTGTTCAGCATTCAGCCCGGTCCAGGCCAGTGGACCTATCGGGCGGCCACCGGAAAAGCGATTGTCTTCGCGCTCCCGGTATTCAATATCGATGGTAGGAGCGTTAAGGCAGCTGTGAGCGGCTGGGTTGCGGGCCCGGTCCATGATTTGCTCAATGGGACGCGGGAAGAAGGATTCACCGGCGTTGTTACCAGCGACAAAACGTTGCATCTTGATATCAGCATCCGGTGGGCAGTGGACAACCCTATCGTCCGGTTCCGGTATACGTTGAGCAGCACGGCGCCGCACCGGTTGACCAAGCCTGCCGGCGTCGACGAATTGCGGTATTTCTCCGTATCCCTGGCGGCGCAGACCGGGTTCAAGGAAGTCCGGCTGTCGGATTTTGACGAGAAGTATCACTCCAACATCCTTGAAGAAGCGGCATTTGACGGAAGGCAGTTCGATGACAGGGTCAGGCTTATGGGGCCTATGCTGGAAGCGGGCGACGGACATTCCACTTTTATTCTTGCCTACGAACATGGCTCCCAGTTCCCGGACAGGTTCCTGGAGTTTCGGTTAGGACCGGACAAGTCAGCCGAACTTTCGGCGGTGAAAGGCAATTACCTGAATGGACAACCGCTGGATAAAGACCATCCTTACGAGACCATCTGGCTGGAAGCCGGGGGAGTCGCGGGCGGAGATGAGCAGCTTTCTTCGGCGTACCGGACCTTTATTCTTAAATATATCTCTCAGAATCCGGATAGTCGCAGGCCCTATATTTACTATAACACCTGGGGCCGGCAGGAACGGGCCAAATGGGCAGGGGGAAGCTACCTGTCGACAGAGAGTCTCGCGACCACCCTAAAGGAAATCGAAGTGGCGCACCGGATGGGTGTTGACATATATGTGCTCGATGCGGGTTGGTTCAGCAAGACCGGCGACTGGGGGGTGAATACGGGGCCGGCTTTTT
>DATMLR010000221.1:0-7142 GCA_035570015.1 Puia sp. | reverse complement strand
CACAAAAGCCCCTATTGAACAACCACCTTCCCGCCTTTCATGACAAAGTGCACATGCAGAATGGCATCGATATTTTTCTCCAGATCCTTGTCTACTGCAATGATGTCCGCCCAATAGCCCGCTTTCAACACCCCTATCTTGCCGGCCCAGTTCAATTGCCGGCTGGCATTGATGGTAGCAAATTGCAACACCTGCGGTATCGGCACCCCGGATTCATAGTAGCCGATCAGGGTCCTTTTGGAGGGCTCCGCAAACGGCTCCTTGAAGTCGACATAGTCATCGGAACCCGCCACAATGGTCACCCCTTTTCGAATGGCCCGTTGCAACCGATCTCCCTCGGCCCTGCGGTATGCCATGATCTCACGGATCATCGGCTGCGGATCCCCTGAACTCGCCAGTTTTGCGTATTGGATGAAACTGACGCTGTCCCCGTCGGTAGGCACAAGCACCACGCCTTTCTTAGCCATCAGCTCGAGCGTCGAATCTTCGACCTGATATCCATGCTCTATGCCGTCCACTCCTGCTATTACCGCATTGTAAACCGCCTGGTTGCTCGTGGCGTGAGCCGTAACCCGGAGGTGATACCGGTGCGCCTCCCCGACAATGGCCTTCATTTCTTCAATGCTCAGGTACGTATTGTTAGGCGTGTTGTTCGAATAGATCTTTATGACATCCGCGCCCTGCGTAATATTTTCCCTGACGGCCTGGATACCATCCTCGGGGCCTTTGACGATGCGGTATTCATCATTAACGATCGACTGATGCTTGAAGATCAATCCGGGAATCTGGCCGCCAGTGGAGGACAGGCCTTTGCCGGAGCAACGCATCCGCGGGCCCGGGACCAACTCTTCCCGGATGGCTCTTCGCAGCGCGATGTCTGCGAACTCCCCCGAATTCCCAAGGTCCTGCACCGAAGTGATCCCGGCTTCCAGATAGGCTTTGGCCCTCGCCGCACCATATATCGCCCGGTAAGCATCCCCATCCATCGTAAGAGTCCGTCCCAGATCAAGCCCGTCGAATTCGTTTTGCGGATAAATGATCTCCTTATAAAGCAGATGGGTATGCGCATCGATCAGCCCGGGCAAGACCGTGTAGGACGAAAGGTCGATCAGCTGGTAGTCTTTCTCCTCCTGCTTCGTGACCTCATTAGCAGGCTTTACGGCAGCGATCTTATTGTCATTTACGAGGATGGTCATGCCGTCCTTGAACTGTCCCGTTTCGCTGTCAAACAACCGGCCCGCCCTGATCAGGTATTTGTCGTTCGTCTGGGCAAAAAGGAGATGGCCGGATGCGAGCAGAAGGAATAGAAATGCGTTTCTCATAAATAGTAAGTTAGTAATTTCACCCCATGGAATCCTCCAGCCCAAAAAATATCCTTGGCTTACATCTGCCTACCGACCCCAGATGGGTCGATCTCGCGGCGATCTCCTTCGAAGCCATCCTCACCGATCACGCCTGGTGTGAACAGAAGGCCGCCACCAGTTGTATCTCGCTTATCTCCCGCTACCCCGCCCGCCAACGCCTCGTCGAAGCGCTTTCGCCGATCGTAACCGAAGAGTGGGGTCATTTCCGGCTCGTACTGGCCGAGCTCCAGCGACGGGCGCTCCGGCTGGGACCTCAACGCAAAGACCTATACGTCAACAAGCTCCGGGAATTTGAACGCAAAGGCGGCAGCGAAACCCAGCGTTTCCTCGACCAGCTTCTCTCCTTCGCCCTCATCGAAGCCAGAAGCTGCGAACGGTTCAAACGGCTTAGTGAAGGGCTCGACGACACTTACCTGCGGCAGTTCTATCGCCGCTTCATGGAAAGCGAAGCCGGCCACTATCACCTGTTCATCGAGTTAGCCGAAACTTATATCGATAAGGACGCCGTCCGCGAACGTTGGGCGGAATGGCTGACCTATGAGGCCGGCATCATGCAATCGATGGAGTTGCGCGGGGACCGGATACATTAAGCCTATTGACGTACAGATCCACATACTCCCCGACCTTTTTGCGCCGATATTGCATGACCCAGCGCGGATGCGGTAACGGAATGATTTCCTTAAAGAAATGATACCGCTCATTGACGCGGCTGAAATATTTGAAATTCTCTCCCTCTCCCAGACAAAAACAGGTAGATTCCACCGGCATCGTCGCCAGTTGCCGCCGGATACAGCGGAGCATGAACGGCTCGATGGCCTTCATCAGCTCCTTATCATCATAATAATTCAGGTTCTTTCCGTCCCGCACAAAACCCAGCGGCGACAGTGCTGTAAAATGATACCCACCGTAGAAAGCCTCCGGGCCGCCGAACGCCGCTATCACCATATACACGAACTCTGAAGACAGCTCACCGCGTTTCTGCAACCCGTTGGCAATGCCGCATTTCTCCGCGAGCCGGATCGGATCGGTGAACGGAATACCCGTCACTCCCGCGCCATGCCGCCCGGGGTTGATCCCGAAAATCAAATTCCGCGGCCGGTCATCGTTGTAGTACTTGGGATAGAACTTTTCTACAACCTCCCAGGCAGCTGCGTCCTTATATGGATTCATGATGCCAATTCCCTTTCCCGGAGTAAAGCGGGGATGGAGGTTTCGATAAAAATCAAGGATTGCACTCGCTTGGGTATCGAACGTGGAAGTCATCCCGCGAATTTACAACTGGCTGGGGAATTCCAGACGACCTCACATCCCCGCAGAAAAATAGTTGAGCTCTTCCTGAAAGTCCAGAAAAGGATACTCCCGCGCCAGCTCCACGGCCTTATTAAAATGGTCTTGCAAAAAGCGCCGGTGGGCAAGCGTGGCGGGCTGGAAAGGCCGGTGCCGCCGCGCCGTTACGATCTTTTTCACCTCCTCCAGTAACCGCTGACCCGGTTCGTCGATACAATGCCGGACGAATTTCTCCAGCACAAAGGCCGTAGCAGGATAATTCGGGTGAACCATATCGATATCATAAAAACGGTAGTCGCGAAGCACGTCGATCACCAGTTCATAAGCCGGAAAATAATAGAGCCGGTCGAACTTCCCGGTCAGGTGATGTACCGATTCGATCAGGCGCGCCTTGCTTCGGTTATTGTCAACTACCCCATCCCGGATATGCCGCACGGGGCTTACCGTAAAGATCAATTTCAGCTTCCGATTAAAATAGAACAACTGATGGAGGCAGCTGTCCAGCTCCCCGACAATCTCCCCGATCGTCATCAGATGCCTGTCGAAAGTCTGCGCCGGCGCCCGGTGACAGTTGGCAACCGTTCCCCCGCCGGCCGCTGCCCCGCCGCGATCCGCCAGCCGGTAAGAGAACGCGCTCCCCAGCGTAATGATGAGCCAGTCGGCCTCCCGCAGGAAGGCATGCGCCCGCTGCTGCGACGTATTGATCTCCCGCAGGCACTCCTGCTTGTCCATACGCGAAAAGACGCCATGATGTTGCCAGCTCTGCCACAATTCGTTCAGATAAACCAGGTCATCCTCCTGGTAAAACCGCGGCTGGATATACGAAATAAGGCTCGTCGCTACACTGGCGGCATCAAAGAGAATACCATTCGGGTTCAACAGCGTGTCGAACTTCCAATCGTGAAGCGCATTTCCAATGTGTTCGGTGAAACACGATCCGGTCAACAGGATCTTATCGCCGTATCGGATGGGCTGCGGCAAGGATGGGATCGTGATTGGTAGTTGAAATTCCATTAGGCTCCAAAAAGTTCGGTGGCGATCCGCCCTGCTTCCCGCAGCGCGTCCTCATTTAGGTTCGGCAACAAATGTTTTTCCCGGAAATGCGCAATCATCCATTCCGTATCCATATTCCCCACCAGTTCATTGCCCGCCATCGGACAGCCGCCAATCCCTTTCAGCGCGCCGTCAAACCGGCGGCATCCCGCTTCCAGCGCCGCGTCGATCTTGGCTTTTCGGTTCTGATGCGTTGAATGCAGGTGAACTCCGATTGTAACCCCGGGTAATTGCCGGACGAGAAAATCCAGAATCGAGAAGACATGGTCCGGCGTGGCTACCCCTACCGTATCGGCGACGGAAATCGTCTTCACGCCGAGCTTTGCCAGTGCAGCCGCCCACTCGTAAACGATCTCCTCATTCCAGGGATCACCATAGGGATTGCCAAAACCCATCGATAGATAGACAACCAACTCTTTTTGCAGCGCCGCGCATAATGCCTGCATTTCTTCTACCGTCGCAAAGGACCCCTCGATCGTCTTATTGGTATTTCGCAGCTGGAAAGTCTCGCTCACCGAAAACGGGAAACCAAGATACCGAATCGCTTCATGGGACGCGGCCTCCTCCGCTCCCCGGAAATTCGCGACGATCGCGAGCAGCTTCGTCCGCACCCCCGTCCCCTTCAATCCTTGTATGTCTTCACCCAGCTCCAATCCTTTCAGGACCTCCGCCGTATCGGCCATCTGCGGGATCGCCTTATCGGAAACAAAGCTCCCGAAATCCAGCACATCGAACCCTACCTTGAGCAGGGCATTCAAATATTCGATCTTCCGTTCTGTCGGAATAATATGCGGCCAACCTTGCATGGCGTCGCGCGGACATTCGACCAGCGTAATAGGCGTTATCATGGCATCCGATGTTTGAGGGCTTCATACAAAATAATGCCGGCCGCGACTGAGACATTGAACGAGTCGAAATCCCCCGCCATGGGGATGGTAAAATGTTCGTCCGCCGCTTTCCGGATATATGCCTGAACCCCCTTATCCTCACTGCCCATAACGATACAACAAGGATCGGCCAGCGGAAGTTCAAAGACCCGTTGAGATGCCTGCATCTCGCTTGTAAATACCTTGATCCCGTTGAGATGCAGGAGGTCTATCGCCTTCAGCAGGCTGTCGACCCGACAAACCTGTATTTTTTCCAACGCTCCTGCTGAAGATTTCATCGCCTCTTCATTCAGCGCTCCCACGCCCTTATCGGGGATAATCAGTGCCTGCGCCCCCGTACAAAATGCCGAACGGGCGATCGCTCCGATATTGCGGACGTCGGTTACCCCGTCCAGCATCACGAAGAGCGGAACACTGCCTGCTCCCACCGTATGATCGATGACCTGCTGCAAGTCCATATAGGATACGAGACTGGCAAAGGCCACTACCCCCTGGTGATTCGCCTTCGTCAGCGACGCCAGCTTCTCCACCGGAACCACTTGCACCGGGATATGATGTTCCCGCGCCAGCTGCCGGATCTCGGCGATATTGTCACCGGTGGAATTCCGCTGCATCAGGATCTTGTCGACGGGACGCCCTGCCCGGATCGTCTCGATCAGCGGCTGACGTCCAATGATAAGCTGGCTTTTTTTCATGCAAATGACAATTGTCCCCGCAATAGCATTAGTTTGATCTTCAAAATGGCTGCAACCGACATCGAGTCAGTGATCTCGCCGCGTTCCACCATCCGGTACGCCTCCTCAAAGGGCATCTGGCGTATGACCAGCTTCTCCGTTTCTTCCGGCGCCGCTTCCCGCTGTTCCAGCCCCCGCGCCAGGAAGATAAAGGCCTGCTCGTCCGTGACTGAATTGGAAAGATGCATTTCCATGAGCTCCGTCCAATCTTTCGCGACCAGCCCGGTCTCTTCCAGCAATTCGCGCCGGGCGGACTCGACCGGTGGCACGCCCGGATCACCCCCGCCTTCCGGGATCTCCCAGCTGTAGGCGTTCAGCGGGAACCGGTATTGACCAACCAGCCAGGTATTGCCGTGATCATCCAGCGGCAGAATACCGATCGCCAGGCTCTTGAACCGGACTTTCCCATAAATACCCTTCCCGCCACCCGGATTGATCACCTGATACTCCGTCACCCCGATCCATGAGTTGTCGTAGATCACCCGCTCCGCCAATATTTTCCAGGGATTTTCCATATACAGTTGCAAAAATAAAAAAACCTCCCCGAAGGGAGGCTCTTATTAGGTTCATTTCTTATTTCAACCCAAAGGCCTTTTTCACCTTTGGAACATAGTCCAGTTTTTCCCACGTGAAAAGTTCCACATTCTTCCTGATCTGTTTACCATCGGGAGACGTGAAAACCTTCTCTACGACTTTAGGCTCCCGCCCCATGTGACCGTAAGCGGCGGTTTCGCTGTAGATCGGGTTCCGCAGCTTCAGCCGGGTCTCGATAAAATAAGGCCGCATATCAAAAAGATCCGCTATTTTCTTTGCGATCTGGCCATCTGTCAGCTTGACTTTGGCCGTACCGTATGTATTGACGTTAATGCTGGTTGGCTGTGCCACGCCGATAGCATACGATACCTGTACCAACACCTCGTCAGCCACGCCGGCGGCAACCAGGTTCTTCGCAATGTGCCGGGTTGCATAGGCCGCCGACCGGTCCACCTTGGATGGATCCTTCCCGCTGAACGCACCGCCCCCATGGGCGCCCTTCCCGCCATATGTATCGACGATGATCTTCCGGCCAGTCAGGCCGGTGTCGCCATGCGGGCCGCCGATCACGAACTTCCCGGTCGGATTGATATGATACTTGATCTGATCGTTGAACAAACGGGCGTACTTCTTGTACTTGGCCTTGACCCGGGGGATCAGGATCTCGATGATGTCCTTCTTGATTTTCGCCTGCATCTTGGCCTCCGTATCGAAATCATCATGCTGGGTCGACACGACGATCGCGTCGATCCGCACAGGTTTGTTGTTGTCATCGTATTCCAGCGTGACCTGGCTTTTGGCGTCCGGACGCAGGTATTTGATCTGCTTATCCTCCCGCCGGAGCGCCGCCAGTTCCAGCAGGATCTTGTGGGCGAGGTCCAGCGCGAGCGGCATATAGTCATCCGTCTCATTGCTGGCGTAGCCGAACATCATCCCCTGATCACCGGCACCCTGCTCCTCCTTCTTCTTTTTGTCCACCCCCTGATTGATATCGGAAGACTGTTCGTGAATAGCAGAGAATATCCCACAGGAATTGGCCTCAAACATATATTCGCTCTTCGTATAGCCGATCCGCCGGATCACCCCGCGGGTAATCTCCTGGACATCAAGGTAAGCCTTAGACTTCACTTCCCCCGCCAGGACCACCTGACCGGTGGTAACCAAGGTCTCACATGCTACTTTGGATTGCGGGTCAAAAGCAAGGAAATTGTCGATCAACGCATCGGAGATCTGATCAGCCACCTTATCCGGGTGTCCTTCAGAAACGCTCTCGGAAGTAAATA
>DATMLR010000220.1:0-4644 GCA_035570015.1 Puia sp. | reverse complement strand
CTGGATATGCAGCTGAAAGATCTCGCGGCTGAGGAGGCCGCGGCGCGGACACCGGTGATGCTGCTCAACCCCGATATCACCCGGGACAGCCGGGCCCTGGTGATCAGTACACAGCCCGTGAGTTTCATGATGCGGCCCGAGTTTGACAGCACGCGGATCGCGCAGATGGACCCGGATGCGGTAGACTTCGGAGCGCTCTTTGCCAATCAGGGGCCGATGAACCTGCGCTTCCTGACGGCGCTGCGGATGAATGCAACTTTTCCCTATGTCCTGCCGAATGTCTGGTTGCCTACCGAGCCGGTCGTCGATGTCATGGATGCGGGATTCCGGGATAATTTCGGCGAGTTGACCACGATCCGCTTCATGAATGCTTTTCGCAGGTGGATTCGGGAGAATACGAGCGGGGTCGTGCTGTTGCAGATCCGGGACCGCAAGGCCGGAGGCTGGGCGAACCCGTTCGAATCGGATGATATCACGGATATTGTGACCAAGCCGCTTGTACTGCTGGAGGACAACTGGTATAACTTGCAGGAATACAACCAGGATGATTTGCTGAGCCTGACCCAGAATGCGATGGGCTTTCCATTCCGCAAGCTGGTTTTTCAGTATGTTCCCAAGACGGAAGATGCGGGCGCTGCGTTGAACTTTCATCTCACCACGCAGGAAAAAATAAATATCATCGGAGCGCTGGACAACAGCGACAATCTGCGAACCTTCCAGGAATTTGTTAGCCTGACGCGGTAGAAAGGAATCGGCGGCGATTGCAAGACGTCATCGGTTAGCTCTCTGCCAGGGAGTTCGATTTAACTGCGGCGAATTCGCCATAATTAGAAAAAACCCGTGTCCGGGATACCTGAGGTCTGTCAGGGCGTGATCAGCCGGATCGCTTTCGGGACGATTTCAATCAGAAACCGGGCCGCGGATGGGGCCGGGTCGCCGTCGATATGCAAGGGCGCACCCTCGGGGTTCGCAATCGACAACCCGGGAGTTTGAAAATAGAGTACTTTTTCATTACCAGCGTTGACAGGGGCGGCCGTTACTTTGTATCCGCCGAGGACCTGGCGGGTGGCTGACAGCAGCATCCGGAGCCGGCTGGCTTTTTTCACGATAACAATATCCAGGAGCCCGTCGTGGAGATCGGCGCGCGGGGCGATCGTGACGTTATTGCCAAACTGATTGCCATTTGCGATATCGATGAAGAAGGCTTCGACCGGAAAAGAGGTTGATGTGCCCGCCTTCGCCGTGGGGCCCGCCTTCGCCGAAGCTCCGGCGGGCAAGTCGGCGGCCGAGCCGGGAAGGACAATGGTAAAGGGATAGGAGCGGGCCCGGAGGAAGTGAACAAAAGTGACCCTTATATAGGTGTGGAATCCGCGGCGATGCTCGCGTGCGAACTGATGGGCGACGCCGCCGTCGAACCCGATGCCGCAGAGCATGCAGGAAAAGCGGTCATTGATCAGAAAGCCATCGATCCAGGAGGCATTGCCGGCCAGGATGATGTCGAGGGCTTTAGCCGGCTCGCGGGGGATACCGGCTGCGAAGGCGAGGCCATTGCCGGAACCCATCGGGATGATCCCGATCCGGGTATCTCTTCCCTTCAAGGCCGCGGCGACGGCGCTCACCGTTCCGTCCCCGCCGCAAATGACGATATCGGTCACCTCATCTTGTTCGATAAGAGGGACTAAGAAGGAATAGTCGCCGGCCGCATCGGTGGGGAGGATGCTGAAGTCGATTCCCGCTTGCTTTGTCCGCCTGGCGATCAGATCGGGAAGTGAGCGTTTGCCGCGCGTGCCCGAAATGGGATTGATCAGGTAAATGATTTTCCTGCTATTCATGCGGGTGCAAATATCAGGCAAATTTTCTTATGGACGGGGACGGGTAGTGTCGATGGGTATGCCGACGATATCGTAGAGAAAATGAGAGACCCCTTTTTCTACCCCCGGGACATCGTGGGAGCGGACCGAAGAGCCAATCACATGGGTGCCGGCTTCGGGGATGGCCTCCTTGTATTTTAGGTTCGCCGGGGTGCCCAGCTCATTGAACATGGAGAGTTCAGCGGAGACTTTGACCGTACTATCCTGGTGAACCTTATCCTTATAGTAATAGAAAAGCCCCACGGGCTGCTTTACCGCCCCGAAGGTTCGGTCGTTCATCGTTGTCTCCACCAGCTCCTCCAGCGCAACCGCGGCTTCCAGCCGGTATTTGGGATACCAGTACTGGCGGTATAGCGGGCCGTAATCCTCCTTAACATCAATGTATTTGCCTCCGCTCACCAGCCGGGCGATCTGGAGGCCCCAGGGATCGTTGAGCAGCCACGCATTGGGGTCGTTGATGGCGATATTGGGGGAGAGCAGGACCAATGCGGCGATTTTTTCGGGATAGGCAGCTGCGAGCTGGAGGGCCAGGGTGCCGCCGGTGCTGGTCCCCATGAGGATGACCTTTGTCCCCAGCTGTTCGCCGATAGCCAATGCCTCCTTGGCAGACTCCCAGTATTCATCGGCGGTGAGATTAATCATGGCATCGGGGGTATCGATACCATGCTCAGCCAACCGCGATAGAAAGAGGTTACAGCCGAATTTCCGGGCGATGTCGATGTCTGTTGGAGTTCCCTCTCCCTGCGAAGCGGAAAAACCGTGCAGGTATACAATGGCGTAAGCTGTTTTTGTGCGGGCGGAATCAGCCCAGACGATGCGGGCTTCGTTGTCGGGTTTCAGATGGTGGGTGGCTTCCTCATCGTGGATATAGTTCTCCAGAGCGATGAAGGTTGTGGGAACGGATGGCATGGCGGCAGAATAGACGGGATCTTTTGGCCGGGGACCGAGGAAGTAGATCAGGACCAGCAGGAGCGGAATGAGGAGCCACCATTTCTTGCGCATTTCATAAAATTTGTTGAATTTATTAAATTTCTGCAAACGAAGCGCAGGCGGACCTTAACAAGTAGGAAATCCGGGTGAATTAGCGTACTTTTGCCGCCTGAAATCGGGCCGAGCCCGATTGGCCGAAGGCCAGACTTTAGACATCTGGTACTGGAGCCTAAATTGTCTAAAAAATTGGCGGAAGTACCAGATTATGGAAATAAGAAATATAGCAATTATTGCCCACGTTGACCACGGTAAGACGACCCTGGTGGATAAGATCCTGCACGCGACGCATGTCTTTCGCGAAAACCAGGAAACCGGGGACCTGATCATGGATAATAATGACCTGGAGAAGGAACGCGGGATCACGATCTTTAGCAAGAACGCAGCCGTTGAATATAAAGGAGTTAAGATTAATGTGATCGATACTCCGGGTCACTCGGACTTTGGCGGTGAGGTGGAAAGGGTGCTGAAAATGGCCGATGGGGTCCTCCTGCTGGTAGACGCGTTCGAAGGACCGATGCCGCAGACCCGTTTTGTGCTCCAGAAAGCGCTACACCTAAACCTGAAGCCGATTGTCGTGATCAATAAGGTCGACAAACCCAATTGCCGGCCGGATGAGGTGCATGACGCCGTGTTCGAGCTGTTCTTCAACCTCGATGCGACGGAAGAGCAATTGGATTTCCCAACGTTCTACGGCAGCGGAAAGAATGGCTGGTTCAACAACAAAAATGAACAGAGCAGTGATATCACACCCCTTTTGGACGGCATTCTGCAGTATGTGCCGGCGCCGAAAGTAGCTCAGGGTCCTTTGCAGATGCAGATCACGTCGCTGGACTATTCATCGTTCCTTGGGCGGATCGCGGTGGGCAAGATCGCCCGCGGTGTCATCAAAGAAGGCCAGTCGGTTGCCCTGATGCAGCCCGGCGGGGTGATCAGGCGCTCGAAGGTCAAGGAGTTATATACCTTTATGGGTATGGGGAAGAAAAAGGCAAGTGAAGTGGAAGCCGGCGATATTTGTGCGGTGGTGGGCCTGGAGGAGTTCAATATCGGGGATACCATTGCCGATGCGGAAAACCCGGAGGCCCTGCCGGTGATCAGCGTGGATGAGCCGACGATGAGCATGCTTTTCGGGATCAATAACTCCCCATTTTACGGTAAGGATGGCAAATTCGTCACTTCCCGTCATCTTCGTGACCGCCTCATGAAGGAAACCGAAAAGAACCTGGCATTGCGGGTGGAGGATTCGGAGAATGCGGACAGCTTCCTGGTATACGGGCGCGGTATTCTTCACCTGGGCATCCTGATCGAGACGATGCGCCGGGAAGGATTCGAGATGACGGTAGGACAACCAACGGTCCTGGTAAAGGAGATCAACGGGAAGAAGTGCGAGCCATATGAGGTCCTGGTCGTCGATGTACCGGCTGAGTTCAGCGGGAAGGTAATCGATATGGTCACGCAGCGGAAGGGTGAAATGCTGGTGATGGAAAGCAAGGGTGAGATGCAGCACCTGGAATTCGAGATCCCTTCGCGGGGGTTGATCGGGCTGCGTAGTAATATGTTGACCAATACGGCCGGTGAAGCGGTCATGGCGCACCGGTTCCTGGAATACAAGCCCTGGAAAGGCCCAATCCCCGGACGGAATAACGGCGTGTTGTTGTCCAAGAACCAGGAAAAGACGACGGCCTACTCCATTGATAAATTGCAGGATCGGGGTACGTTCTTCGTGGATCCCGGTGAGGATGTCTATGTAGGTCAGATCATCGCCGAACATATCAAGCCGGGGGAT
>DATMLR010000219.1:0-3982 GCA_035570015.1 Puia sp. | reverse complement strand
GGTAATCCCAGGAATTCGGGGACTCGAGATAGATCACGCTGGTGGCCGGCAGAATGGCCCGCTCAAAGTTCTCGATCTTTGTCCCGTCGACATACGTCGTGGTCACGCCGAATCGCGGAAGGATAACATCGAACATCCGCTGTGCCCAGGTATAGGGCCGGCTCACGGATACGATATGGTCCCCTGCTTTTACATTCGCAAGCACGGCTGCGAAAATGGCCGCGGCGCCGCTGTTGAAGACGAGACAGTCCTCTGCGCCATCGAGCGCGGCCAGCTTACGCCGGAGGATCTCCACGGTGGGGTTGAGGCCCCGGCTGTACAGAAAGCCGCTGTATTCGTCCTCGAACAGGGCTTTTAGCTGGTCCACCTTTTCCACCCGGAAATTGCTTGTCTGGATAATGGGTGGTGCGACGGCGTTAAAGTAATGTTCACGGTCCTCACCGAGTTCATTTATGATATATGAGAGGTCCATATTCATGTTTTAGGATTTGCGCGCCCTTTCCGGGCGCGCAAGGCAAAATACAGCAAAAAGAAAATAGTAAAAATTCCCACTCCGAATAGCGCGGCAAGCGGGTCATTCCACACCACGCTAACGGCAATTCCAATATAGGCGAGGATCAGGATGGCCGGGACCAGCGGAAACCACTTTATCCTATAGATGTCCTGGTCTTCCCTCACTTTCCGGCGCCGAAGGATAAAGATCGTAGATGCGGATGTCGCAAACCCGATACTATCCAGAAAGATGGTATAATTCAGGATCTTCTCCACCGTGCTGCTGAAAAGCAGGGTCAGGCAGATAGTAGCGGAATAGGCAGTAAGCGACCAGACGATGACGTCATGTTTCGCCGTCCTTTTGCCGAAGATAGCTGGTAGTATTCCCTCCTCAGCCATGGCATACATGACTCGCGGATTGCTCATGACGGATACATTTACATAGGCGAGGACGGACAGGAACATCAGGATACGCAGGATGCGATCGCCGGCAGCGCCGAACAGGTGGTCCATCAGGGTCGCGGCGATCGAGTCGGCCGATTTCAGGTGGTCGAAGCCGATGACGCTGACGTACACGAAATTAATCGCCAGGTAAAGAATGATAATCAGCACAACACCCGCTCCAATCCCGCGCGGGATGATCCGGCCGGCATCCCGGACATCGCCGCCGAAATTAATGGTCTGCTGATAGCCGCCATACGTGAAAGAAACAGCGACCATGCCAAAAGCAAGCGCTTTCAACCATCCTCCCGATCCGACTTCCCCTGGAGGAGCAGCCGCAGCATGGATGACAACAGGGTGATGACCGAACACGGAAGTCAACAGCAGCGCAATTAGTAGAATTTTGAAGATCGTGAGGATATTCTGAACCCGACTGCTCATTCTGAGTCCGAGCAGGTTGATACAATAGAAGCAGGTCACCGCAGCTATCGTCACCAGCTGCCGGAACAGCTCCGGCGTCGGCTGGTTCCCATAGAAAAAATACCCGATATACTCGGCCCCCATAACGCCTACAAGGGCAATGGACCCGGCATTGGAAACAAGGATGATACAGTTGATAGCAAAGGCCAGCGACGGATGGTAGCCATAGGAGAACACCTTGTAGTATCCGCCGGTAACCGGATACCGGGAGCCGATCTCAGCATAGGTGAGGCCACCGCAAAAGGCGATACCGCCTCCGATCAGCCAGGCGAGGAAGAACAGCAACGGGGTACCGGTCCGGTTTGCCACCACCGTGGGAGTACGGAAAATGCCCATGCCGATGACAAGGGCTACCACGATCATGACGAGATCGAATAAATTCAGCTGCTTTTTACTCATGCGTTTACCATCAATGTCTGCCCTTTCCGTCGAGTTATCGGGAGGTCTGAAGATAATGATTATTCTCTCTATCTTTGGAAAACCCGTTCGAAAAGAAACAACCAAAACAACAAATCCATTCCGAATGAAGCGGATCAAGTGGCTGCTGACTGCCGGCTTGCTGGCGTGCATGGTTTCCGTGCAGGAGGCCTCTGCGCAGAACGTAGATCCCCGGCGGGACTCCGTGCCGCATCGCGCTCCGCCGGGGTTTCTGACCGATTCATCCGACACGAGGCCCCTTCATGAAGTGGTGATAAAAGCCTATGAGCAGAACCGAAAGCTGATCGACGTCGGAGCGCCTGTCGCTGTGGTGAGTAGGGCGACGCTCGACCGGTTCGGCGATGGCAGCATTCTTTCCGCGATGAATATGGAGCCGGGGGTCCGGATGGAAGAGCGTTCCCCGGGGAGTTACCGGCTGAATATCCGCGGCAGCACGATCCGTTCACCGTTCGGCGTCCGGGACGTAAAGATCTATTACAACGAGATCCCGCTGACAGATCCCGGCGGCAATACCTATCTGAACGAGTTGGGTTTTTATAATTTCCAATCGCTGGAAGTGATCAAAGGGACCGCGGGCAGCCTCTATGGCGCGGGGATCGGCGGCGCTGTCCTGATCAGCAGCATGCCGGCCGTTTGGGATAAAGGTCTGAGCGTCGACTATACCGGCGGCAGTTACAACAGTAATAATACCAATGTCGGCCTGCGGCTGGGTGACGCCGATCATCGCAGCATCCTCACCTATAACCATCAGACCAGCGACGGTTACCGGCAGCAGACCCAGATGCGCCGGGATATCGGGAGTTGGGAGACGATGCTGAGACCAAGCGACAAGCAAACCATCCATGCCTATATCCTGTACAGCGATCTCTATTACCAGACGCCCGGCGGGCTGACGGAAGCCGAATACAACAAAGATCCGCAGATGGCGCGGCCGCCGGTAGGGGCATCGCCTGGTGCGGTGCAGGCCCAGGCGGCAATCTTCCAAAAGAATTTCACAGCCGGATTCAGCAATACCTTCCACCTGAGCGACCATTGGCAGAATACCACTGCGGTTTACGGCGCTTATACCGATTTCACCAATCCCGGAATCCGGGTATATGAAAACCGGCAGGAGCCTCATTTCGGCGGACGCACGGTCGTGCAATATGCAGCGGATTGGGGAGCGTCGAGGCTGCAGGTCAACGCCGGCGCGGAGGCCCAGAAGGGGTTTTTCGAGACGCGGGACTACGCCAACAACGGCGGAATCCCCGCCACCCTCCAGACGGACGACAAACTCAACAACTGGACCTATATGGCCTTCGCACAGGCCGACCTGAAGCTCCCCAAAGGGTGGGCGATTACCGGCGGCGCCAGCTTCAATGTCAATGCGCTCAACATTACCAACATCACGATGACGCCGCCCGTGACCAGCAAGATCCGTTTTTCCAATAAGGTGGCGCCGCGGATCGCCGTCCTGAAGAAAGTCATGCCCGACATTTCCGTCTATGCCAGCGCCAGCCGCGGCTTCTCGACACCGACCGTATCGGAGCTGCAAAAAAGCAACGGCCTCGTCGGACCGCCGCTGCAGCCGGAGAACGGCACCGACTATGAACTGGGCGGCAGGGGCAGCTTCCTGGATGGCAGGCTGTTCGTCGATATCGACGGGTTCATCTTCCACATCAACAACGCGATCGTCCAGCGGATCGACTCGAGTGGCGTCAGCTATTCGGTCAATGCGGGCGGCACGAACCAGCATGGGATTGAGACCTTTATTTCATACCGGCTTATTGACAAGCCTGGGAGCTTTTGTAACAATCTGCGCGTGTTCATCAGTCATACCTGGCATGATTTTCACTATGCCAGTTTCGTGCAGGATACGAATACCTATTCCGGTCATCGATTACCCAGCGTTCCGCCGCAAACGATTGTCAGCGGTCTGGACATAAACCTGAAAGTCGGCTTCTATGCCAACGCGACCTATACCTATACCGACAAGATCGCCCTGAATGATGCCAATACATTCTATGCCGGTTCCTATAACCTCCTCGGCGGCCGGATCGGCTTCCGGAAGGTCCTGGCGCGATGGAAGGGAGATCTCTATGCGGGAATCGACAATGCCGCCGGTATCAAGTATAGCCTGGGAGATGATTTC
>DATMLR010000218.1:0-5821 GCA_035570015.1 Puia sp. | reverse complement strand
GTCCTGGGAGGAAGGGCAGGCATTGATCCTGCTGAAGAACGAACATTATTTTGAAAAGGACAGTGTGGGCCGATCCTTGCCGTACCTGGATGCGGTAAAGGTCACGTTCGATGAAGAGAAGGCGGCGGAATTCCTGTTATTCCGGCAGGGGCAGTTGGATTTTATAAATGAGATCGATCCGTCGTTCAAGGATGAAGTGCTGAGCAAAAAGGGAGTTTTGAAAGCTGAGTGGCGGGGGAAGATCATCTTATCGGTGGCCCCTCAGCTCAACACGGAATACCTGGGTATCCTGGTCGATAGTTCCAGCCTGTTGGTGAAGGGCAGTCCGCTGCGGTTCCTGGCCGTGCGGCAGGCGATCAATTGCGGCTTTGACCGGCGAAAGATGATCCTGTATCTCAAAAATTCGCTGGGCTTGCCGGCTGAGAGCGGTTTTGTGCCCGCGGGGCTGCCTTCGTTTGATTCCATGCGGGTACGCGGGTACCACTATGATCCGGATCGTGCTCGTGCGCTGCTGGCGTCAGCTGGTTTTCCGGACGGGAAGGGAGTTGGGGTGGTCAAATTGCTGACGGTTCCTAATTATGGCGATTTCGCCAACTTTATCGCCCGCGAATTGGAAGACATCGGGCTACATGTCCAGGTGGAAGTGGTTCAGAAAAGTCTATTGCTCGAAGAAACGGCGCAGTCCGAGGCGTTGTTTTTTCGCGGCAGCTGGATCGCGGACTATCCGGATGCGGAGAATTATCTCAGTGTGTTTTATTCGAAGAATCCCGCGCCGCCGAATTATACCCGTTATAATGATCCGGTCTTTGACCGGCTGTATGAGCAGGCGCTGCGCGAAGGCAATGATTCGGTGCGGTATACATTATACCGGCAGATGGATCAGCGCGTAATGGATGCGTCCCCGGTGATCCCATTATGGTATGATGAGGTGGTACACCTGATTAATCCCCGGGTAAGGGGGTTGGCACCTAACGGGCTGAATTTGCTGGAGCTGCGACGTGTGGATATTCGTTGATCATTCGTTTCGAAGGCTGTTCACGGGATTGGCCAGGGCGGCTCGAACGGCCTGGGCGCTGATGGTCAGCAGGGTAACGGCTAATACTCCCATCGCTGTTGCGGCGAAGATCCACCAGGGGATGCCGGAGTGATAAGGGTATCGTTGGAGCCATTGATGCATAAGATAAAATCCCGCGGGCATGGCGATCAGGAGGGACAGGCCAGTCAGGGCGACAAATTCTTTGGAAAGCAATTGCCAGATCTGGAGAATAGTGGCGCCCAGCACTTTGCGGATACCGATCTCTTTGGTGCGCCGTTCGGCCATAAAGGACGCCATGCCGAAAATGCCGAGGCCGCTGATAAAGAGGGCAAGGAGTGCGAATGTCGCGGCCAGGCTGCCGATACGTTCTTCAGCGGCGAATTTTTTTCCATATTCTTCATCGACGAATTGATAATCGAAGAGCGTGTTGGGTAGGACGCTTTGGAATGCCGCTTTGATGCGGCTTAGCGCGTCGGCCACGGATCGGCCGGGTCTCATCCGAACGAACAGCCAGGTGTAGTCATTGAGGGTGAAGTCTTCCGCAGGCATGTAGAGGGTCCGGACAGGAGGCTCATAGGGTGAACCGGCGAGGACGTTCTTTACAACACCGATGATGCTGTATTGGCGGCCGTTCCAGGAGGTGATCTTCTCGCCGATGGGGTTTTGCATTCCCATAAAGGAAGCAGCGGCTTCGTTGATCAAGACAGCGGCGGAGTCGGTAGCAAACTCTTCCGAAAAATCCCTGCCCCGGACCACCTTCCAACCGATCGTCTGACCATAACCGCGAGATACGGCCCGGGTGGCGAATTCACCAAGGGTGAAGGGGCTTTTCCGGGGCCAGCTGTAGCCGCCAAGGAAGTCCCCGTCTTCGGTAGCAGCTTCGCTGGATCGGGTCGCTTCGACGACCGCGCCGCTTCGGAGCAGCTCCTGGCGGAGGGTTGGCAGCTTGCGGATGTCGGCAGGGTTCTTCAGAAGGAAGGACAGCAACCCTTCCCGGTCATAGCCGACGGGCCGGTCTTTGGCGTACCCAATCTGCCGGAAGACGACGATGGTGCCGATGATCAGGACGATGCTGATCGTGAATTGGAGCACGACCAGGGTACGGCGGAAGATGGCCGTCTGGCGGCCGGTTGTGAATGTGTTCTTAAGGACGCTGACCGGACGGAAGGAGGAGAGATAGATCGCCGGATAACTGCCGGCCAGCAGCGCGGTCAGGATGCAGAAGCCGATGGCGGCGAACCATAACCATGGATCATTCCATTGAATGTCGATTCTTTTTCCGGCCAATGCGTTGAAAAAAGGCCGGGCCGGGATGACGAGAACGAAGGCGAGGATCAGCGCAAGCAACGACATGAGTAGCGCTTCGCCGAAGAACTGGACGATGAGGCGACCGCGGCCGGAGCCGATGGTTTTTCGGATACCTACCTCTTTAGCCCGGCGTTCGCTGCGGGCGGTACTAAGGTTCATAAAATTGATACAGGCAAGAAGCAGGACGAAGGCCCCGATTGTGCCGAACAGCCAGACAAACTGGATACGGCGCGGAGATTCATCGTCGGAAGCGACCTCCGAATAAAGATGCCAGCGGCGCATAGGTTCAACCGCAACCTGCGGATGGTAGCCATCGTCTTTATTTTTGCCGAACTCATCCATGATACTGTTTCGGATACGGGCGGAAAGCTGTACAGGATCGGATTTAGGGGCGAGTTCAACATATATCTCCTCAATGCTGTAGCCCCAGTTGTTTACAGCATTTTGGACAAAATCGTGCGTATTTTTAAAGAGCTGCCAGCTTCCGATGAACTGAAGATCGCTGAATTGGGAGTTGTCGGGCAGGTCCTGATAGATACCCCGAACACTGGCGGTCATTTTGATGTCGATCGTCAGGATCTTTCCGATCGGGTCGGTGTTTCCAAACAAGTCTTTGGCGGTGGATGCGGACAGGAAAACAGCAGTGGGATCCGACAAGGCATTCGCCGATCCTTTCAGCATGGTCAGGGCGAGAATGGCCGGGCCGTCCGGTTCCATGAAATTGCCTTTTCCTTTCAGCTGTTTGTCCTGGAAGGCCAGCACGCGCTCCTGTGTCCACCAGGCACGCGACAGCCGGGTAAAGTCGCCGCCATACCGGGTTCGGAGCTTATCGGCGAGCGGGACAGGGGTGGCCGTGCTGACATAGCTTATGCCATTGGGAGAATACGTGACCTGGATGCGGGCGATCCGATCGTAGTTCGGGTTGTACTTTTCGTAGGAGCATTCATTATAGATCCAGGCGGCGATTAGAAGCGCGATGGCCATGCCGACGGCGAGGCCGGCGATATTGAGCAGGGAGTGGAGTTTGTCACGGCGGAGGTGGCGGAAGGCCAGCCGGAAATAATTC
Organism: Puia sp.; assembly: GCA_035570015.1. Taxonomy (GTDB): domain Bacteria; phylum Bacteroidota; class Bacteroidia; order Chitinophagales; family Chitinophagaceae; genus Puia. Next base: position 2,411 of record DATMLR010000218.1, on the reverse strand, counting down.
GTTAACATAAAAGTTGATGAGATTTTTGGCAGTGGTGTTCCGGGATGATGCAATTTTGCGTAATTTCCATATAACCTGCAAAAATAAATCCCATGCTTAGAAACTACTTCCGGATCGCGGCGCGCATTCTCGCGCGGAACAAGCTGTATACAGTCATCAATGTGCTGGGGCTGGCGCTTGGTGTTTGTGGATGCATCGTCATGTGGCTGGTGGGAAGCTATGAAATGAGCTTTGACCGGTTTCATCCCGATGGGGACCGGATCTACCGGGTATGTAGCTATGTTGGTGAAGTTCTTCCGCCGGTCCCGGAGGCCATTCGGCGCAGCATTCCCGGCGTGGAGGACGTGACGGCTTTCTTTCCTTTATATCAGGGGCGAAAGGTGTCTATTCCTGTCAGCGGCAAGCCGGCAGTGCAGTTCGATGCGGGGCCTGAGGGGCAGGATATGCCGGGCACTATTATCGCCGATCGAAACTACTTCTCCCTATTCAAATACCAATGGCTGGTTGGTAGTCCTGCGGTGGCCATGCAACAGCCCTTTGCCGTTGTGCTGACGGAAAGCCGGGCGCGGCAGTATTTCGGGCTGCTGTCACCGGCAGCGGTGATCGGCAAGGAGGTGATCTACCAGGATTCGTTACATGTTTACGTAGCCGGGGTGGTCAGGGACTGGAAAGAGAACACCGACCTTCCTTATACGGATTTTATCAGCTTTCCTACCATAGCAAGCAGCTTTTTGAAGAATGTGCGGCACATGGATGATTGGGTAATGCACCGCGGCGGGGGCATGTTTTATTGGCCTACCTGTTTTGTCAGGCTGGGCAGGGGAGTCAGTCCGGCACTGGTGGATACCGAACTGAACAGATCGGTTGCCCGACAGGCAGTCAGCGAACCACAGCATCCCTACCGGATGCAGCTACAGGCTTTGTCGGATATCCATTTCAATAATGACTATAACGACAATTTACGCAAAGCGCATTTGCCCACCTTGTATGCGTTGACAGGCATTGCGCTGTTCATTTTGATCCTGGCAGCCGTGAATTTTATCAATCTTTCCACCGCGCAATCGTTACAGCGGGCCAAAGAGATCGGCGTTCGAAAGGTGCTGGGCAGCGGAAGAGGAAGGCTGATCGGACAATTTCTGATCGAGACCGGGCTGCTCACGGCTGTAGCGGTGGTTATCGCTGCGTTGTCGGTCCGGCCGGCGATGGGCTTTTTTCGCGATTACATCCCGGAGGGAGTAAAGTTTCATCCTTTTGATCCGGTTAATGTTCTCTTTCTGTTGGGAGTAACGGCTGTTGTTACCCTGCTGGCGGGCTTTTACCCTGCGAGGGTGCTGTCGGGCTATCAGCCGGTGCGGACCCTGAAAGGTTCGGGCTCCGTCAAGGGCAGTGAAAAATGGTGGCTGCGGAGGAGCCTGATCGTCTTTCAATTTACCATTTCGCTCGTCTTTATTATCGTCACGCTGGTCATCGGCAACCAGATCCGGTTCATGCTGAGCACGGATTATGGATTCAAGACGGATGCGATCGTATCGGTTAGCGGACAATGGAATGATACGACGGGAAAGATCAAGGTGCTGGAGCAGCGGTTCAGTCAAATCCCGGGAATAGCGCAGATGGTCAGGGAGGCAGACCCACCGGCGGGCTGGGGCAGGACGCAGATGACGCTTACTTATAAAGGCAAGGCGATGGTGGACTTTTCATCGGTCCTGGAATTCGGGGATGAGCGATATGTGCCTTTCTATGGAATGCGCCTGATAGCAGGACGGAATATCCGGCATAGCGATAGTCTGGCGGAATTCGTGATCAATGAGACGGCTGCCAAACAGCTTGGATTTCTCCAGGCTCCGGCGGCGGTTGGGCAATTTATTTATTTCAGAGGCAAGCCATACCCCGTTGTTGGCGTGGTGGCCGACTTTCATCAGGGGTCTTTCAAGGAAACGATCCAACCGGCAGTGATCGGGAACATCCCGCGTGAGGAAAACATGTTGGGCATTCGGTTAGCGAGTACAGGGAAGGGGGCGGAAAGCGTGAAAGCCACATTGGATGTCATGGCAAAGAGCTACAAGGAAGTCTTCCCGAAGGAATCCTTCTATGCGTTGTTCATGGACGAGTCCATTCGGTACATGTATGAGGAAGAACAGAAGACGGCATCCTTAGTTAAAGTGGCGATGGGATTGGCAATTTTTATCTCGTGCATGGGGCTGTTCGGGCTTTCGCTCTTCACGGCTGAGCGGCGGGCCGGCGAGATCGGTATCCGGAAGGTGCTGGGGGCGACGACGGTGGAAATTGCGCTGATGCTGAATCGGCAGTTCGTCCGACTGGTGCTGCTGGCGCTGGTTATCGCTTCGCCGGTCGCGTGGCTGCTGGCGCACCGGTGGTTGCAGGATTTCGCGTATCGGGTGCCGGTTGAG
>DATMLR010000217.1:0-11472 GCA_035570015.1 Puia sp. | reverse complement strand
CCCAATTACAACCGGGCGATGATCGTCTATGATACAGGGCTTATCTCCGTGTATGTCAACGATACCTTATACGTGACCGCCTATGAGCCGAATCTCTTTAATTTCACTGGTTACCTGGGCTTCACGGCCAGCACGGGGGGCTATGATGATAATCATTCGATCAAAAACGTCATTATTTACACGCAGATGCCGCCGTCTTATGCCGGCAACCCGCTCAATCCTCCCGCATTTTGTCCTGCTGATTCGGCGCAGCTCGGTGGCCCGGCCAACCCAACCTATATCTATACTTGGTCACCGCCGGCCGGTCTTGACGATCCGACCTCTTCGGCTCCCTTCCTGCACCTCCCGAATAATTCGGACTCTTCCGTTCTGTACAAATACTATGTCCGGACGGGATTTGGTGTTAACCCTGGCTGCGCCTCCATCGACAGTGTAACGGTGAAGGTGTATCCCAATCCGACCGTCAATTTCACGATGCCGAAGATCTGTCTGAACGATGCCGTAGGACAGTTCTATGACAGCAGCTATACGGCTGATGCCGGGACGCTGCCTTTTGCCTATCACTGGAATTTCGGCGATCCTAATGCTTCATCGCCGGGCAACCTGAATAGCTCTGGTCAACAAAATCCGACGCACCTGTACAGCGCGGCGGCCAACTATAATATGAGTCTGACGGTCACGAACAGCGAGGGCTGCGTGGACAGCGCTTCGAAAATCTTCACGGTGAACGGGGACAATCCGGTGGCGGTTTTTCAGGTACTCAGCCCCACACAGCTTTGCAGTAACAGCCCTGTTCAAATCGACAATCTCAGTACGGTGAATTTCGGGTCGGTGGTGGCGGTGCAGATCTCGTGGGGAGACACGGCGGGGGTATCGTATATGGACTCGCTGCCCTATTCCGGTAAAGTCTATTCGCACAATTATCCCAATCCGGTTAGTACGAATACGATTGCCTATTCGGTTGTGTTGACCGCTTCGTCGGGTCTTACCTGTCAGAATTCAGCAGACCAACGCATCACGATCAATCCAAGTCCGCACGTGCAGTTTGGCGCCATCCCGGCGTTGTGCGATGTTGATACGGCGGTAGACATTACCGAGGCTACGGAACTGACGGGGTTGGTGGGCACAGGCGTCTACTATGGCAGGGGGCTCACGGCGGGCGGGGTGCTGAACCCTCTACGGGCGGGGCCGGGCATAGACTCGCTGAAGTATAGTTACACGGCTACGGACGGTTGTTCGGATACTGCTTTTCAGACGGTATTTATCCAGAGACTGCCTGTGGTGTGGGCTGGGAATGATACGGCGGTAGTCATCGGTCAGCCGCTGCAACTGGATGCGCACAGCTCAGACGGAATAGGGGACAGCTTCTCCTGGTCGCCGCCGGAAGGGCTGAACGATACGGCGATTGCGAACCCTATCGCGGTGCTGGGGGAGGGTGTCGATTCCATCCGATATTTCGTAACGGCGACGGATTCCATTGGCTGTGCGGGAGTGGCCAGTATCCGGGTGACGGTGTTTAAGTCTTTACCGGACCTGTTCGTGCCGAATGCGTTCACGCCGGGTCACGCTTCGAATGGGGTGTTCCGGCCAATCCCGGTGGGTATTTCGAGGTTAAACTATTTCAGGGTTTATAATCGGAATGGCGAGTTGGTTTATAGCACTTCGCAGATGGGTGCGGGCTGGGACGGAAGGGTATCGGGGGTGCAGCAAATGTCGGGGACTTTTATTTGGGTTGCGGAGGCGGAGACGTATACGGGGAAAGTTATAGACAAGAAAGGTTTTGTTATTCTCGTCCGGTAAGGGGTGCCCGTGAGAGTGAGGGGTGCGCGTGAGAGTGGGGGGTGCGCGTGAGAGTGGGGGTGCGCGTGAGGGCGGGCGGCTACCAGCGGGTCAGGCCGAGGAGACGTTCGCCGAGGGGAGAGAGGATCGCGACCGGGTTGTGTTTCTCGCGCTGGAGGGGGTCTCCGGGGAAGGCATATCCTTCCATCGGATTGCGGCTTCGCCAGCTGTTGATGCGCCATTGGCGTAATTCTTCATTCTCTTCCTGGGCGGGCATCATGGAAATATATTGAGCGATCCGGACCTTGCCGTCGCTGCGATTGGGGCGGATCCCATGGGGTTGGAGGCTGTTGAAGATAAGAAGATCGCCGGCTTCGAGGAGAACTTTGACGATGTCGAACCCGGTGGTGTCGGGTTTGTAGTGGTCGCGGTCCGCGGGCTGGGAGAGTTTCCAGGTATCATAGGTGCGGAAGAGTTCGGGGATGCATTGAAAGCCGCCCATGTTCTCGTCGGTCTGGTCGGCGAGAGCGAGGACTCCCTGAACGTTTTGTGGCCGGGTCTCGGGGTCATAGTCCCAATGGATAAATCCTTTGTACTCGAAGCCCGGGGCAAGGGGGAAGTTGAGGTTCGCGCGGTCGATGGTGACCCAGAGCTTTTCGGTGCCCCAGACGTCGGCGAAGGCCTGATGGATGATTGGGTATTGGCGGTTGTCCCACATGTATTGGTGGTTGTAGATCTCGACCATTCCGGTGTTGACCAGCTCCTTCATTTGCATGTCGACGTTGGGTTTGCGGTACCAGGTGTTGGGGTCTTTGGGGTCCTTGGCTTCGTATTCCCACAGATAGTCGGCGAGACGCTGCGCTTGTTGTTTGGGAACGGCGTTTTTAATTACTACATAACCGTTGGTGGTCCAGAAATTCCAGTCTTCTTCGGAGAGGACGCGGAGGGGTTCTCCGTTGCCGCGGTCGTTGAGTCTCTGGGCGCTGGATTTGGCGGTGGAGGGGTTACCGGGAATCTCTTTGTGGGCGTCGATGGTCGGTGTCGTTGTCATGTTTTTCCTTTTAATGAGACAAAGGTACTTAGGTGTGCCCGGCGCGCTGTTTTTCGTATTGACCAACTTTTGCTCTGTATTGACCATTTTGGTAGCTTTATTGGCATGAAATCTGTTGAATTAGAGAAAATCAGGTTTGATGCGGGTAAATCTTTCAAGATATTTTCGCCGCGGTTGCGGAATAAATTCTTCTGGCATTATCATCCGGAGATTGAGCTGGTTTATGTAAAAGCGGATGCGGGAATCCGGCATGTCGGGCGGCATATATCAACCTATACGAAAAGTGATCTTGTACTAATCGGCGGGAATGTGCCGCACTTAAATTTCGATTACCGGCTGCGGAGCGATTATCATCAGACCGTTATTCAATTGCGGACCGATTTTCTCGGGACGGCGATAAGGGTCGCGCCGGAACTCGAAGATGTTGCGAGGTTGTTTCAGGAGGCACAACATGGGATCTCGTTTTTCGGGAAGACAAAGGAGGAAGTAGCGAAAATCCTTCTGGTGCTGGATGGTTTACCACCGTTGGATCAGCTGCTACGATTGATTAATGTTTTTGAGATCCTGGCGCTTTCGAGTGAAGGGGACTATTTGAACAAGGATGAGGATGTGCGGTTTGTCCGGAAGGATAAGGTCCGGATGGGGGCGGTCTATGAGTATATCGGTTCGAATTATGATAAGGACCCGGATGTCAATGTTGTGGCGAAGAAGGTCAATCTGACGACGGCGGCGTTTTGTCGCTATTTCAAGCGGCAGACCAATATGACGTTCACGACTTTCGTCAACCAGTACCGGGTCGAGCGGGCGAAGAACCTGCTGATGCAGGGTCATAATGTGAGTGAGACGTGCTATGAGGTGGGGTTGGACAGTCTTTCCTATTTCACCAAGATATTTAAGGAACTGGTCGGGGAGAATCCATCGGATTTCCGGACGCGGATGTGTGCGGAACCGCGGTAGACGGGGGGGATCACGGGTTTGGGATTCGGTGGGTTGGGGTAGGGATCACGGGTTTCGGAGTCGGTGGGTTGGGGTAGGTGTCACGGGTTTGGGATTCGGTGGGTATTGGAATTATAGGAACGTGGCGGTTCCTTCGATCTTCCGGAAGGGGTGGGTGAAGAAGTCGTAGATCTGGGAGTTGAAGGGATCTTTCTTAAAGATCGGAACGGAATGGCCGGAATTTGGAACGATCCAGAGATATGATTGGAGGATATTGGCTGCGATAAGGACGGTATGAGGGACGGGGATGGCGTCGTGGTCGCCGCCGATGACGAAAGTCGGGCATTTGATCTGGTGTAACTGGTCGAGGGTGATATGGGGCTGGTAGAGGTCCAGGTCGACGATCTTGAGCGCGTTATTTTCCTGAGTGTTTCGATGCTTTTTTATCAGGTTGTCGTGTTCGGCCTGGATGAGGTGGAAGACGAAGGGGGTGAGCCCGGTGGTGTCGGGCCAGAGGTTCGCGCCGGTAAAGGCCATCTTCTTTACTTTGGAGGGATGGCGGATAGCAAAAAGAATCGCGTCGATGCCGCCGTCGCTCCAGCCGATGACGTAACAGCTGTCGAGGTGAAGCGAATCGCAGAGGGCATTGAAGTCATCGACGATCATCTCGAAGCTGAGGGAATCACCGGGGTCATGGGATTTGCCGTGGGCGCGGGTATCGATGGCGATGACTTGATAATGCGCGGAGAAATACGAGATTTGGTTGCTCATGTTGTTGATGGAGCCGCCGTTGCCGTGGAAAAGCAGGAGCGGTTCACCCGAGCCGTAGGATTCGTAGTATAGCTGAAATCCACGGGTATTCAAAAAATGCCCGGCAGCGGGATTATTTCCGTACTGCTGGGCATCGGTCGATAAAGTTAAGACCAGGAGGGCCAGGAGCGCCGGGTTCAGGCAGATTCTCATGGCATGAATATAAGAATTTCCGGCTAAAGCTTCGTCATCGGAATGGTTTGAAGGATGCTATTTTGGCCGATCACCTGAACGATATACATCCCGGCAGGGTATCTGCTGATATCCATGGATACGACCTGGGTACCGCCCGCGGTAACCGATGATTGCAAGATCTGGCCGGAAGTGCTTATCAGCCTAACGGTTATGCCAGATCCGGCGTTAACCAGGGATATATTCAAGGTGGTAGTCGCGGGGATCGGAAAGACACTTATCGCCGCCGTGGCAGAAAGGTCAATCGTCCGGATCGGCGTGTATACGGTCGAGCCGTCGGTGGTCGTTGTCAGCACGCGATAGTAATTCACGGATGCCGGCTGCCCGTCGGTGAAGTTGTAGTTGGTTTCGGCGCCATTGGCCTGTACAGTCCCGATGCTTGTGAAATTGGTTCCGTCGGTGCTCCGTTGTACTTCAAACTGGCTGATCTCTATTTCGTCAGAGGCTGTCCAGGACAAACCAACCGTCTTGTTAGTGTTCAGGACAGCGTTAAAGTTATATACGGTAACCGGCAGTACAAACAGGTTGTCGGTAATAGCGAACTGGGTGAAGGTGGTAAAGGCCGAATTGGCGGTCATGGTAGCGACGTTGCCGCTGCCGGCTGCGACCATCCAACCCCCGGCACCCATATATTGAGAGATGCCGATACCCGTACCGGCGGCCGAGAATATGATTCCTTCGAGCGGGTCCGCAGGGGTGCTCCAATCCAGCGTAAGCGTGGCAGAGCCCGTGCCGGCGTTCCGGCTAATATTCCAGATAGCATTCAGCATGTTGTTCAATGTGGTTGCACTCATAGGAGTGCCGTTCTCCTGGGCATTCATTGTTGCGCCTTTGAAAACGTAAGTAGAATAGCTGCTGCCGGCGTTGGTTCCGGGATTGACGAGCGCCGGAAGGTAATAAGTTGAGGTGCCAATCGGAAAGAGGGTGTTCGTACTCGTCGGTAAGCTGTTTGTCCTCATGTATCCGGTGGTGGTTACTCCATTCCCCACGATAACATAGCTGCTGGCGGATGCGCCGGTAACGGCTATTCCGTTGGCAATGGTCAGGGTCTTGTTGGATGCGTCCAGAAGGCCGCTGGTAAAGCTGAGCTGGTTATTGACGGTGGCGTTAACCCCCAGCGTGACATTTCCGCTTGTGTTGGCGATCTTCAAATTATAGAAGTTTATGTTCGCCAGCGCGGTCGAAGTGATCGGCTGATTTATCGATCCGGAGAATTCCATCGTATTGTTCCCCGTCGTGTAGGTGCCTTCGTTGTCAAACGCGTATGTCCCGTCGGTGGAGATGATATTTGTGACGGTGAATTTGGTTGCATCAAAGGTCATATTCGAGTTGATGTAAAGGCTAAGCATGTTGACCTGGCCGGTATTGTTTCCCCCGACAGTTTTGGCAACACCCGATTCAAACAGGATATTCGGGTAGTTGGTGGCCGGTTGGGCCTGGATCCCGAAGAAGGAGGCGCCGGCTTGCGTATTTACGTATCCCAGCTGAACGGTCCCGCCGGTAACGGAGTATAGCGTTGAGGCGACTTTGGCGCCGCCCATATCGAGGTCCTGTTTAGCTGCGTTACAGGCGTCCTGCAAGATGATCGTTCCACCCGACATGACGGTCTCGCCGCCGACATTGTCCTGGAGGTAGAAGGTGTATGAGCTGGAATAACCGTTTTGGGCAAGGACCATCGTTCCCCCTGACATTTGAAAATTGATATAATCCGTGTTGGCTACCGGGTTGAATCCGGCCCCTATTGCGAGGGTGCCGCTGACGACATTTAATGTAGGTGTCCCACCGTTAACGGCGTATTGGAAATCATCACCCGCATTTTTTGCCTGGCCCAGCTGGACAAGGACATTCCCGCCGTTTACCCATAACTCACCTGAAAGAATAACGTTCCCTGTTGTGCCATTCTTGGCCAGGTTCATCTGTCCCTGCTTCGCTTCAATTATAACGCCGTAAGGAATGGTCAATGCATTCGCAGAACCGCTGTTATAGGCGTCACCCAGGGTACCCGTATTGTCCATTATCCAGGTGCCTCTGGTAAAAGTAAAATAGTATTTAGCGCCTAAGGTGAAACCCAAAATGAAATTGGCGTCCTGTACATCGAGTGTAGTTGCGGTCGATCCCATGTTCATGCCGGTCGTTCCGGCGAGCGAATAGCTCCCACCACCGGAGATGACAGAATTTGCTGCACCATTAAAGGTGACGGTTCCTCCGGCGTAGGAATTAAAGGTGCCGGCATTGGTCAAATTACCGCCGATACTCAATGTGCCGGTTATGTAGACAGTGCCTCCGGCGTTTACGGTCAGACTGGCGCAAAGGTCCCCCGCTGCTGATGCGGTCATGGTGAATCCTGACGGGACTATGACATTATCGGTTGCGATGGGAGCAACTCCGGTGGACCAGTTGGCCCCGGTTTCCCAGGCGCCGGTCTTGGTAGCGGTGTTGGTACCCGCCAAGGTGATGGCGGAGTGGATAAGGATCAATGCGGTAAACGCAATGGTTAAGAAGTAGCGTTTTGCCATGGGATGCAGATTTAGGGAAACAATAAAACGAATATCGGTCCACATTTATTCTATGCAGAATATCAATCTATTACGAGGTAAGACAGGACTCGAGAATTTCCAATTCTGGGGGCTGGATTCCCAAGGTGGGATTACAGATTTTGTCGTTTCATTTCTTCGATGGCGTGGTTGGCGGCGCGGGCTGTGAGGGCCATAAATGTGATGGATGGGTTCTGGTTCCCGGTGGAGACCATGCAAGCCCCGTCGGTAACAAAGACATTCTTGCAATGGTGGAGTTGGTTCCATTCGTTGAGCATAGAGGTCTTCGGATCTTTACCCATGCGGACGCCGCCCATCTCATGGATGTCGAGACCGGGGTTCTGGTGGTTGTTGCCGCCGGAGATATTTTTGCAGCCTGCTGCGTCAAGCATTTCCGAGCACCGGGCCACGAAGTCATCGACCATCTTGTCGTCATTGTCGTCGTAGGCGACGGAGGTGATCAGTTGGGGAACGCCCCACTGGTCTTTATGATCGGGGCTCAGCCGGACATGGTTGGTGAATTTGGGGATCGTCTCGCCCTGCATGCCCATCCCTACCTCCCAGATTCCGGGTTCGGTTATCGCGGCTTTGTAATCGGCGCCGAGGCCGGGCGTATCTTCGCCCTGTCCCCAGTTCGCGCGGCTCGCGGATAACGTACTCATATAGCCGCGTTTAAAGGGCAGTCCCTCATCGCGGCGGAGGTTGCGGTAATTGGGAATGAAGAGTTCCGTCGGTCGGCGGCCATAATAATACTTATCGGGGAAACCTTCAAACGTGCCGCCGACGCCACCCCGGTAGTTATGGAAAATGATATAGTGGCCCAGAATGCCGTTGTCGTTGCCGAGTCCGTTGGGGAAGCGGTTGGAGGTACTGTTCCGCAGGATCAGGTTCGTGTTGATACAGGCCGCGTTGACAAAGATGATGCGGGCGTAATATTCTGTCGCGGTTTTTGTGTTTGCGTCAATAACCCGGACGCCGGTTGCCTTTCCTTTTTTCTCGTCGTAGATGATCGAATGGACTACGCTGAAGGTCTGGAGGGTCAGCTTGCCGGTGCGCTGGGCCCAGGGGATGGTGGTTGAGTTGGAATTGAAGTAGCCGCCGAAGGGGCAGCCGCGTTCGCACATGTCGCGGGCCTGGCATTGGCCGCGGCCTTGTTTGATATGGATGGGGTTGGGTTTTGTCAGGTGGGCGCAGCGGCCGATGATGATGGGGCGATCGGGGTATTTGGCCATGATCTTTTCGCGCATGAAGGACTCTGCGCAATTCATTTCCCAAGGGGGGAGGAATTCACCGTCCGGCAGCTGTTCAAGACCATCCTTATTGCCGCTGATGCCCGCGAATTTCTCGACGTGACTATACCATGGTGCGAGGTCTTCATAGCCGATGGGCCATGGTGGCGCGATGCCGTCGCGATGCGGGCCTTCAAATTCGAATTTGCTCCAGCGTTGGGTCTGGCGGGCCCAAAGGAGGGATTTGCCGCCGACCTGGTAACCGCGGATCCAGTCGAAGGGTTTCTCCTGGATATAGGGGTGGAATTTGTCGGGGACGAAGAAATGCTTTGTCGACTCGCCATAGGCGTAACAGCGGGCTACGACGGGGTTTTCGTCGAGGACGGCTTTTGGCAGCTGCCCGCGGTGCGGGAAGCCCCAGGGCGGGGTGGTCGCGGTGGGATAGTCTTTGAGATGTTCGACTGGGCGGCCTCGTTCGAGCAGGAGGGTGCTGAGACCGTGTTCACAAAGTTCTTTGGCGGCCCAGCCGCCGCTAATCCCGGAGCCGATGACGATGGCGTCGTAAGTGTTCATAAGAAGTATTAAATTAGGTCAAAGTTTGCGATATGAAAAGAATTTTTATTGTAGTGGTGCTTTTGGCGGCCGGGGGAATGAGTTGGGGACAGGGATTTGAAAAGGTAAAGGTGGAGGAAGGATGGATATCGGGGAGCGAGGTGGGTGGGATACATATTTTCAAAGGGATACCGTTTGCGGCGCCGCCGGTGGGGGTTTTGCGGTGGCGGGCTCCGCAGCCGGCGGCGCCCTGGAATGGGGTACGGGACTGCACGCAGTTCGGGCCGAGCCCGATGCAGAATAAGCCCGCGCCTTTTTTGATGTGGCCAACGGAGTACCTGATCCCCGAGAAGTCGATCAGCGAGGATTGCCTTTATCTGAATGTTTGGACGCCTGCTGGGACGGCGAAGGAGCGGCGGCCGGTGTTGGTATATATCTATGGAGGCGCGTTCACGGGAGGTGGGGGGAATGTGCCGATCTATGATGGAGAGGCGGTCGCCAAAAAAGGGGTGGTCTATGTGACGATCAACTATCGGCTAGGGATATTCGGATTCTTTGCGTATCCGGAGCTTACGCGGGAGTCGGGTCATCAGGCGTCGGGTAATTACGCGCTGATGGATCAGATTGCGGCGTTGAAGTGGGTTAAGGCCAATATTGCCGCTTTTGGCGGCGACCCGAACAATGTGACGATTGCGGGGCAGTCCGCGGGGAGCATGAGTGTGAACTGTCTTGTGGCTTCGCCGTTGGCGAAGGGGTTGTTCGGGAAGGCGATTGGGGAGAGTGGGGCGGATTTTGGCCGGGAGTATGTGACGCTGGCGCACGCGGAAGCGGAGGGACAGAAGATCGCGCAGAAGTTGGGTGTAGCGTCGGGTGCGGGGTCGGGACCAGGGTCGGGCGCGGGGGTGGGATCAGGGTCGGGCGCCGTGTCGTTGGATTCGCTGCGGGCGATCCCGGCTGAGGAGCTGCAGAAGAAGGGACAGGGGACGTGGCGGCCGGTGATCGACGGGTATGTATTGCCGGAGCCGATTGCGGATATCTTTCTGGAGAAGAAAGAGAATATCGTGGCACTGCTGACCGGTTGGAATCAGGATGAGGGATTTGTATTCGGGCCGGCGAAGAATGCGGCGGATTATAAGCAGGGCATCACCAAACAATATGGAGCAGATGCGGAAGCGGTGTTGAAGTACTATCCTGCGGACAATGATTCGGTGGCGGGCGTATCGCAGCTGTATCTTTCGAGGGATATGACTTTCGGGCGGCAGAATTACTCGTGGGCGGTGATGACGAGTGCGCAGGGGCAGAAGGTATTTGTGTATCGGTTCGTGCGGAAGCCGCCGACTGCGGCGGGTGAAAGGAACTGGGGAGCGTTCCATACGGGGGAAGTGCCGTATGCTTATGACAACTTGAAATTTGTGAAACGACCGTTTGAGCCGGTGGATTATCATCTGTCGGACGAGATGTCTTCGTATTGGGTGAATTTTGCGAAGACGGGTGATCCGAATGGAGCGGGGTTGCCGCGATGGGAGGCGTTCAGCCGGGAGGGTGGGAAGATCATGCTATTGGACCGGCAGTCTGCAACAGGGGTGCTGCCAGATAGAGGGGCGTTGGAATGGTGGTATAATCGAATGATAAAAAATTAGTAGGAACTATCTAGAAAAGACCACCTCAAAAATTTAAAATCAGGAAGTTAGTTTGGTTTGTTCATGGTGAGTGGTTTAGTTCCCTTAAATTGTTTGGGAAACCACAAAAACTAACTATGGCCTGGAACAGTTGCAGCATTCTGCTTATCGATGCTGATGAGACGTCGGCGCGTGAGCTAGCCGAATTATTGATGAACCGGGCTGAGCCGCCGAAATTATGGGTGGCGGCGAGCGTGGCCAGTGCGGAACCGATCTTGCGGACCCAGCAGGTGGAGTGGGTGTTTATCCGGATTATTTCGTGGGATGACTATCAGCGGCTACGGCCGACCTTGATCAACGCGCTGAAGGGAGTAATTTTCCTGTCAGGCCGGAATGAGAAGTGCACCGCGCATCTGAATCTGGCGTTGGACGGGCATTTGCAGCCGCCATACCGGTCGGGGCATCTGCTGCGGGTATGGAACCGGTGGATGGATCCTGGGTTTGCGGCGCGGCCGCTGGACCTGATCTTTGTCAAGAGCCGGGCGCGGTTCGAGCCGGTGCGGTATGGAGATATCTGGCAGGTGGAGGTGGAGAATGGGGGATTGCGGGTGCAGACGAGGCATGCGGACTATCGGGTCAGTGGAAGTTTGCAGGCTTTTCAGGACCGGCTGCCGGTGACGATGGCGATGGTGCGGCGGGGGTGTCTGGTCAATGAGCGATTTGGGAGCGACGGCGCATTAGTTCGCGCCAGGTCGTGAGGATGATACCCT
>DATMLR010000216.1:0-6587 GCA_035570015.1 Puia sp. | reverse complement strand
ACAGGACCGCGAAAGCCTTCGCCGCATCCCCAAGCCGCTCATACTCGCTCCCGCTATGCGAATTTTCATCGTGGTTCGTCGTGAAATAAACCCGCAGCCCATCTGCCGGGAACTGCGTGGCATACTGACCCAATACCTCATCCAGCCCGCTCAACTCGCTCTCCTTCCGCCATACCTCCTCCATCTTATGCAGGAGCTTCCACGTATAAGTCGCGTCAAAAACTTCGTGGTATTCCACCTCCTCACATTCCCCCAGCCAGAACAACGGCTTGAGCGGATCCAGCGCCACCCTCGCTTCCCGCCAGAAATCCAGCGGCACCAGCATTGCCATATCACACCGGAACCCATCCACATCACACCGCTCGATCCAGAAACGCATCATCCCGATCATCGCCTGCCGCAGGTCCTGGTTATCATAATTCAGATCGATCACATCCTCCCACCCATTCGAATCGAAGAATTTTCCCTGATCGTTCCGCCGGTAATATTCGGGATGCTCCCGCGTCCAGCGATGATCCCAGCCCGTATGATTGGCGACGATATCGATGATGACCTTCAACCCAAGGCTATGCGCGTCCTTTACCAGCTGTGCGAAATCGTCCAGCGTCCCGAATTCCGGGTTGATCGCCATATAATCCGAAGAGGAATAATAGCTGCCCAGACTGCCGAGCCGCTTCTCCACACTGATTGGCGTGATCGGCATGAACCAAAGGATCTCGATCCCCATCTCCTGCAACCGCGGCATCTGCCGCGCAAAGGCCTTGATCGTTCCCTCAGGAGTATACTGCCGTAGATTGACCTCATAGATATTGGATGACAGGCTCCACTCTACCGGATGAAATGCTGCACTCATGCCCCAATATAGCGTACCTTTACGATTCGATATGAAAAATTTTGATATCCCCGTAGGATACCGCAGCGCTCTCATCTCCGCCATCAAGAACCGGCGCAGACAGGAAGACAAAATGAAGAAAGACTTTACGCCTACGACGCTCGACCTGGGGACCATTCGAATCTACCTCGCACGCCACTTCGGATTCTGCTACGGAGTAGAGAACGCCATCGAGATCTCCTTCCGCACGGCCCGCGAAAACCCCGGCCGCCGCATCTTCCTCCTGAGCGAAATGATCCATAACCCGCAGGTTAATGCTGACCTCGGGTCCCTGGGCATCGGGTTTCTCCAGGACACCCATGGAAGACAGCTCATCCCCTTCGACACCCTGCGACCCGACGATATTGTCATCATCCCCGCCTTCGGAACTACCCTCGAGATCGAAGCAAAGCTGCGTGAAATCGGCATCACAACGGAACAATACAACACCACCTGCCCCTTTGTCGAAAAAGTCTGGAACCGCAGCACCCAGATCGGCCGTCAGGACTACACTATAGTTGTCCACGGCAAACCCGGCCATGAAGAGACCCGAGCTACCTTCTCACACGCCGCCGCCGTGACCCCCACGGTCGTCGTCAGGGATATGGCAGAAGCCCGGCAGTTGGCTGAATACATCAAAGGGACGCGTCCTGCCGACAACTTCTACACCGAATTCGAGAGTAGGTACAGCCCGGGCTTCGACGTCCGCAAAGACCTCACCCGCATCGGCGTCGTCAACCAAACGACCATGCTGGCCAGCGATACACAGGCCATCGCGGATTTTTTGAAGCAGACCATGTTCGAGACTTACGATGATATCGAAAATCACTTCGCCGATACCCGCGACACACTCTGCTACGCCACCCTCGACAACCAATCGGCCGTCCTCGGCATGCTCAACGCCGACGCCGATCTCGCGATCGTCGTCGGCGGCTACAACTCCTCCAATACCTCACACCTGGTCGAGCTCTGTGCCGAAAAAATGCCGACCTATTTCATTCGCTCCGAAGAAAATATCCTTTCCCCCGACGAGATTAACCATTATAATTTTCATGAAAAAAAGGAGCTCAATACCCGCAACTGGCTCCCCAATAACCAACCTGCGAAAATCCTCCTGACCAGCGGCGCTTCCTGCCCCGATACGCTAGTGGAAGCCGTCATCCGCCGCCTCGCAAGCTACAGCAAAGCCGAAGACCGGATACCGGCCCTGCTCGACGCCTTCAGCGCGCCTATACCATCTTGAATCCTTCCAGGAATTTTGTATTGAAGTCCCCGCTGCGGAACCGCTCATCCTTCATGAGCTGCAGATGGAACGGGATCGTAGTCTTGACCCCCTCGATCACATACTCGATCAGCGCGCGGCTCATCGTATTGATCGCCTCCTCCCTCGTCCGGGCGACCGCAATGATCTTCGCGATCAACGAATCATAATACGGCGGGATGGTATACCCGGCATACGCATGACTATCCACCCGGATGCCATGCCCGCCCGGCTGGTGCAGCACCGTGATGCGGCCCGGAGAAGGCCGGAAATCGTTATAAGGATCCTCCGCATTGATCCGGCATTCGATCGCATGGCCCTGTGGCTCATAGTTCTGCCCGCTGATCGCCTCGCCATTCGCGATCTTTATCTGCTCTTTGATCAGATCGAAATTTGTAACCTCCTCTGTCACACAATGCTCCACCTGGATCCGCGTGTTCATTTCCATGAAATAGAAATTCCGATGCTTGTCCACCAGGAACTCGATCGTACCCACACTCTCATAGTTGATCGCAGAAGCAGCCTTGATCGCCGCTTCACCCATCCGGTGCCGCAGTTGCTCCGTCATGAACGGCGAAGGCGACTCTTCCACGAGTTTCTGATGCCGGCGCTGAATACTGCAATCCCGCTCGCTCAAATGACAAACCCGCCCATATTGATCGCCCGCCACCTGGATTTCGATATGCCGCGGCTCCTCCACGAATTTCTCCATGTAGACGCCATCGTTCTTGAATGCGGCGCCCGCCTCCGCCTTGGCCGTATTATAGGCCCGTTCCATCTCTGACTCCTCCCAGACCACCCGCATACCCTTTCCACCGCCGCCGGCCGTAGCCTTCAGAATGACCGGATACCCGATCTCCCTGGCCAGCCCCTTCGCCTCATCCAGGTTTTCCAACAATCCCTTTCCGCCGGGCACCACCGGAACCCCGGCCTTGATCATCGTTTCCTTCGCCGTGATCTTGTCCCCCATTGCACTGATCATACCAGGCGTAGGGCCGATGAACTTGATCTCATGCTCCCCGCAAATCTCCGCGAACCGCGCATTTTCCGCCAGGAAACCATAACCCGGATGGATCGCATCCGCATTGGTGATCTCTGCGGCAGCCATGATATGTGGAATATTCAGGTAAGAATCGAAGCTCGCCGGCTTCCCGATACACACCGCCTCATCAGCAAACCGCACATGCAGGCTTTCTTTATCCGCCGTAGAGTAGACTGCAACCGTCTTAATACCCATTTCCCGACAGGTGCGGATCACCCGGAGGGCAATCTCTCCTCTATTGGCAATCAGTACTTTTTTAATCATTCTTTGAAATTTGGTTCGCTCATGCCGGTTCCACCAGGAACAAGGGCTGGTCATATTCTACCGGGGACGCATCCTCAGCCAGCACCTTTACAATTTTGCCTTTTACTTCACTCTCAATCTCATTGAAAAGCTTCATCGCCTCGATGATACAAACGACCGTTCCCGGCTCGACTTCGTCGCCGATATTGACAAAAGAGGCCTTATCGGGTGAAGGACTGCGATAGAAGGTCCCGATCATCGGGCTTTTGATCGTAATCATATTGCTGACCGGAGGTTCAGCCGGCCTGGCCGGCTTTTCAGGAGCGGCAGCCGCTGAAGGCGCAGGTGCTGCTGCCATAGGCGCGGCCGCGGCAACCGGCTGCGCAGAGAGGGGGGCGGTGATTATTTGTTGAACAGGTTCTTCCTTCTGCTTGATCGTTAGTTTGAATCCTTTCTCTTCAATGCTCACTTCTCCAATGTTAGACTTGTTGATCATTTTGATCAACTCCTGAATCTGTTTAAAATCCATATTGGATGAATTTACTTATTTGGGCGGCTAAAATAGGGATAATAGCTAAATATACCCAACCTTATTTCACCCTCTCCACATACTCCCCGGTCTTGGTATTGATCCGGATCAACTCCCCTTCGTTCACGAAAAGCGGCACATTCACGGTCGCGCCCGTCTCCACCTTAGCCGGTTTGAGAGTACGCGTAGCCGTATCCCCCCTGACCCCGGGCTCGGAATAAGTAACCTGCACAACGATCTTGTCAGGCAATTCAACACTCATCGGCTGATCGGTATCCGTATTGATAAGGACCGATACTTCCTGCGCTTCCTTCAAAAACTGCGGGGCATCGATCAACTGTTCCTGCAACGCAATCTGCTCGAAGGTCTCGTTATCCATGAAATTATACCCTGTGTCGTCCTTATAGAGGAATTGATAGGCTTTCCTTTCCACCCGGACAGGATAGATGGAATCCCCGCTATTCCAAGTCTTTTCGATCGAACGGTTATTGTCAACCCCCTTGAGCTTTGCCCACACCTTGGCCGCCGCCCGCGCCGTCTTATTTTCGCCAAATTCCACTACGGTGTATAAACTGCCTTCCAATTTAATGATCATGCCACGACTGATGTCCGCAGTATTTGCCATAAAGCTCTCCTGGATTTTTTCGCTTAAATAGAATAATAGAACCCCCTCCATCCCGGCCGGCCGCTAATAATTGTAGCAGGACCCGCTCCCGGGAAGGAGGGGGCAAATTTACATTAAAATCCTCAAAACCGATCAAAGGCAGGTTTTGGCCCCACCCATTCAATTTCCGCCCATGCAATTCCCACCCGTTTTATGGCGACGATTGCCTTAACGTAAGGATCACCACCCCGTTTTTTCCCCGCTCGCCATACAGCCTCACGGCCATGGAATCCTTCAACACCTTTATAGCCTTGATCCGGTCTTGATTCAACGTTTTGATCGAATCCATGGGCTCTTCCTTTCCATCGATCACCCAAATGGGTTGGTGGTCAAATATCCCCAGGTGGATTAGCGAATCCCCCGACCCATCCGGCAAAGCATTTTGGCTTCCCGAAGCTTTCAACTTGATTAGGATCACCCCATTTTTACCCTTCTCCCCATATTTCTTCACATTTGCCGAGTCCTTGAGCACGTTCATCGACTCAATCATATCCGGATACAGGTTGTTTAGCGTGTCTTGTGGTAACTCCCGGCCATCGACTAAAAACAGCGGCCGCTCGTGCCGCGCCGTATCCATGTATAACTTAGCCGCCCCCACACTTTGCCCCCGTCCAATATCTTTCCGCCCCCCCGGTACCGTATCCCGCAGGCCGCGCCTCACTGTATCCCTGGGCTTTACCACCGGCATTTCCCCATAGTTCGACCGGTAGCCCGCCACCGGTACACATTCCGGCAATTTACCATACAACTCCTCAAAAGCCGGCCGCTCGTGGGGATCATCATTGTCCATATCGTAAACCTGCGGCTTACCCGTGACCGGTACGCCGATCACCCGGCTGTCTCCGGGAAAGATCACCGCCCTGACATTCGGTTTTGTCGCATGGAAATCCCGCTGCGCCTGCTCCCCGATTGCAGCCCATCGGGCCAGATATCCCTTATTGGTCGCCTGTCCCTCAGGATGATCCGATGCAAAATAATTCGGTATCTCTCCATACTTTTTGTACAAGGCCTGCAGACCAGGTGTCCCCGGATAACCATAGCGTTCGATCGTTCCGTCCAAATAAATCACGATCTCCTTTCGGCTATCCTCGGTCCTATAGAAAAGGCCGATCTCCGGATGATCTTTCTGCAGCCTCATAAACCGGTTCAAATTATCATTCTCTTCCAGTTCCGCCTTGAGTTCCCAAACCGCGTCTCCATAGCTTGGGTCTTTTGGAATCAGATGAGGTATCGGCACCATGAAAAGGCCGACCCCTTTTCCCCGGGGCGCATCAAGTAGGCGTAGGACCCCAATATCGAGGAGCCCAATCGTTTCCTCCACCTTTGGGATGCCCCGTGCCCGGAAATCGGTATCATAACCCGGCTTTGTATAGTCGAGCCGAACCGTAACTGAATTACCTGTCACCGGGATCTTCAGCTTGTAATATCCGCTGTCATCGGTTGTCGTCCGCAAACCCGTCACCACATCCCAAACATCCACCCCCTCCAGCGGTTTCGCGTCCCGCGAACCGATCACAATTCCCGCCGCATTCACATAGACTGTGCCGTGAGACGGAAGCAACCCCGGATACCTGTCCCTGAACGCCACCAGCAGCACCACCGCCAACGGCAGCAGGAACAACAGCTTTAGCAACTGCAGCTTCGCGCTCCGCATCTTATTCATCATGACAATCCGCTTCTTCAGCGAAGAGAAATTGAAATTATTCGCCAGCCGGTACCGCGGTTCCCCCATCACTTGCAGCAGATGGTACTGATACCCCTTCCGGTCCACCCCTTTATCCAGCACCTGCTGGTCCGCGATGAACTCCAGGTTCTGCCGGATCGAATACCGGATCAGCCACGCAAAAGGATTATACCAGTTCACAATACAGATCCGCTCCGCGATCAGGATATCTACCGTATGTCGCTGCCGGATATGCACGTATTCATGGAGAATGATATCCTCCCATTCTTTCTCAGTATGTAACTGCTGATTGA